>DAONOU010000039.1:0-14065 GCA_035409265.1 Arachnia sp.
ACCGCATCGAGGACGCCGTTCGCAACGCGAAGGCCGCCGTCGAGGAGGGCATCGTGCCCGGCGGTGGCGTGGCGCTGCTGCAGGCGTCCAAGGCCGCCGTCATCGAGGGCCTCTCGGGCGACGAGGCCATCGGCGCGCAGATCGTGCTGACCGCGTCCTCGGCCCCGCTGAAGCAGATCGCGGGCAACGCCGGCCTCGAGGGCGGCGTCGTGGCGGAGAAGGTCGGCAACCTGCCGGCCGGCGAGGGCCTGAACGCGGCCACCGGCGAGTACGTCAACATGGTCGAGGCGGGCATCATCGACCCGGCCAAGGTGACGCGCTCCGCGCTGCAGAACGCGGCCTCCATCGCGGCCCTGTTCCTCACCACCGAGGCCGTCATCGCGGACAAGCCCGAGAAGGCTGCCCCGATGCCCGGTGGCGACGACATGGGCGGCATGGGAGGCATGGGCGGCTTCTGAGCCGCGCACACCCGACGCCAAGAGGGGCGGTCCCGCAAGGGGCCGCCCCTTTGCGCTGTGCGGAGGAAACCTAGTGGCCCGTCGCCCCGCCTGACGCCCCATCCTGATCCGCACCTTTAGGGGCGACAGACCACTAGAGATCCAGGATCAGGAGACGCCACCCGAGGTTGCCGCGGAACTGTCTGGTGGTGTGGCGGGCTCCGCGCGCCGGGACTCGGAGGCCAGCGCACGAAGCAGCTCGTCGCGAAGGGCGGGCGCGTTCTGGGAGTCGAGCATCTCGATGTACTCGGCCTTGCGGCTAGGGTCGATGATCGCCGGGTAGCCGAAGCGCGCGATGGTTTGGAACGCGATCAGCATGCGTCCGGTGCGGCCGTTGCCATCGCTGAACGGGTGCATCCTCTCGAACTGGATGTGCGACGACGCGATCGCTTGGAGCAACTCCTGGTTGTCGAGGTTCGCGGTCTGCCACGCGGCCTGATCGGCCCATTGACGCATGCGCTCGGGTACGCGCGACGGCGCCAGGGGCTCGAAGCTCGCGCCCGCGATGCGGTTCTCTGAGGTCTTGAACGCGCCTGGGTCCCAGACCAGGTGGTCGGTGAGAGCGGCGTGAACCTCGCGGACGAACTCGACGTCCAGCGCGCGATCGTCGGCGACGGCGTTCACGACGAGTGTGAGTGCTTCGCGGTGGTTGGCGACCTCGTAGAGCTCGCGAAGGTGCTTGCCGGACGGCGAGCGGTCCTCGACGAGAAGGGTGAGCGTCTCCGCGAGCGTGAGGGTGTTGCCCTCGATTGACGAGGAGTGGTGCGCGAGGCGGGCGAGGACATCGTCGGCGTACGCCGACGACCAGAGCCCCGAGAGCGCGACGGCGGCGTGGTACCGCTCGTGTGCCCAGGTCATCGTCGTATCCGGTGCTTTTCGATGATCGACCACTGCTCGGCCTCGCTCATCTCGGCATACCGGTCGACGGGCAGCAACTCGACCGCGCCGGGCACGATGCAAGACTCGATCTCGCCGCCCTCAGTGGCGTTGAGCGCCCGGGCCTCGTCGGCGGTGAGCAGGACGGCCAGGTCGTCGCCGACTCGGACGACGGGTCGTCTGCCTCGCTGCGGCATGCTGACTCCTCTCCCCGGAATGCCAGTCTATAGATCACCCGGCTCGTCGATGACCGACGGGCTGCCAGCTTCGAGCACCAGGTGGCCAACGTGTTCAAATGGGCGGCTGTTTCGTACATGTTTGCGGGATGTGTTCACGGCTTGCACATGTCGCACAACGCGCGAAAGGGGCGGACCTAACGGTCCGGGGTCAAGGCCCAGCTGGGCCTGACCCCGGCGAGGAGAACCGCCGCGTCCGCGCGATCCTCGCCTTCCTCGCCGAGCGTTAGCGGCCGTGGTGCGGAGTGACGCCGGGCGCCGGGCGACCGAGATCGCTGAGCAGGTCGTCGAGGAGCTCCTCCTCGTAGGCCTTGAGGCCGTCGGGCATCCGCCAACGTTCGGCCCCGGGAAGCTCCAGGAGCCGGCCGACGATGGACCAGCCGACGGCGTCGCCGTCGGCCCGGACCCTGAGCGTGGTCGACGGCGCGAGTGCGGAGAGCAGGGTGGTCGCCGCCAGATTGGGCACGCCGAACGTGCACACCAACGGGCAGCTGGCGGCGCCGAAGGCATCCGCGGCGGCCTCGACGATGGCGGGGTTCTCGCAGACGAACACCTCGGGCGTGCCTTCGGCCAGGGAGAACGGCTGCCGCAGCGTCCGTAGCGTGAGCCAGACGGGTTCGCCGGCGACGGCGCACAGCCGGGCCGCGGGGCCGTCGCCGACCAGCGGCAGGTTCAGCGCCAACACCTGGGTCGACACGCCGTCGCACATCACGCCGACCGCTGCCCACGCCTCGTGCCACGCGGCGGGGTCCGACACTGGGTCGACGTATGGCCGCCCCGCTGTGGCCGCGCGCCCTGCGGCGAACCGGGCGACGGCCCGTCCCAGCCCGGCTCCTCGGTCCAGCGCGTGGGCGTCGCCGAACATCCTCGCAGCCAAGACGCCCAACCTGACGGGCAGCCCTGGCGTCGAGCTCGTCGCGTCCACGCCGGCGCTGAGGGGTGAGCGGGCATCGAGGTGGCGGATCACCGCGGCGATCTGCTCGGCGCGCTGAGCCCAGGAGCCGGCGCCGACCAGGCACCGCTCCACAACAGCCGGGTCGACGCTCTCAGCCAGCGTGGTGAGCAGGGCCCGCCCGTCCTCGCGGTCCGACGAGCGCGCCGACCTCGCCGCCGCCCGCTCCGCCCGCAGGTCGCGCAGCGGCCCGCCGACCTCGACGAGGAGCTCCTCCAGCGTGACGCCATGGGACTTCAGCGCGGCGCGCAGGACCGCGACGGGGACCGGGTCCGAGGACGCCGCCCACGACGCCTTCAGCATCTGGCCGACATCGGCCCGCTCCGCCGGCGTGAGGTCTACCTCCAGCCGGCCCCGCGGCCCCAGCCGACCCGCCTCGGCCCGGGTCCGCGCCTCGGCGAGCGCCCGGCGCGGGCCGGGGCGTCGCGCCCAGTCGAGGAGGAACAACGGAACGGTCACAGCAGTGCGTCCTGGTCGGCGGAAACGCCGGGCTCCGGGCCGTCGAGCCAGGACATCGGCAGGTCGATAGCCTCCAGCGTGCCGCCCGCCCAGAGCTCGAGGGTCAGGTCCGCGCCCGGAATCGGGGCGGGCGCGCGGACGACCTGGTAGATCGCGGCCGCGGGGACGACGGCGACGTTGACCAACCGGCCGGGGCCGGCGAGCAGGACGTCGAGGTCGAACTCGCGCAGCAGGTCCATCACCATCGACCGGTTGGGGACGTCGAGGCCGTCGAACGCCTCGTCGAGCCAGAGTGGGCGGGGTGCTCCGGCCATCTCCTGGTAGAGCGCCGACAGTGTCGAGACCAGCGGCAGCATCAGCATCACGGCCCGCGCGCCGCCCGACAGCAGCGCGAAGCTGCGGGTGTTCAGCGGACCCCAGGTGCCGCCCGCGCCGACGCGCCGTTCGAGATGGATCTCGTACCAGGCGCGGTAGTCGAGCTGCGCGGCCAGCGCGTCGCGCCAATCGGCCTGCCCCTCGTCGGTGGCCTGCCGCTTCGCCTCGTCGACCCGGCTGCGAAGGAACTCGCGCACCTGACCCGCGACGTCGGGGTCGACGAGCGCGCCCTCGCGCCGGAAGGTCTCCAGGACGGCCTTGTTCTGCCCGGGTTCGAGGCGGATGCGCACCGCGGTGTCGCTGGTGGACGTGGCGTGCTGGCGGAGCACCGCGTTGATGCCGCGGATGAGTTCCTCGGTCCTGCCGATCCGGTCGCGCATGTGCTCCAGGAACGTGGAGCCGAGCAGGTCGTCAAGGGTCTGCTGGACCCGCGCGTTGTAGGCGTCCCGGAGGACGACGACGGTGTCCTTGAGCGTGCGGGCGGCGTCCCGCAGCGGCTGGATGGTTCCGTTGGAGTTCACCGTGACGTCGATGCGGACCAGCCCATCGTCGTCGGGTTCGAGCTGCAGCGAGCGGCCACCCTGTTCGAGCTCGGCCCGCGCATCGCGCGCCGCGGCCTCGAGCTGGGACCGGAGCGCCTGCAGCACGTTCGCGTTCTCCTCGGGCTCGCCGTCGCGCCACTGCCGCCCGGCCCCGACGGTGCGGCGCACCTCCGCGACCTGCGCTCGGACGTTCTCGACGCTCGACGAGTGCGGCTCGGGCAGCGTGAGGCCCAGGTCGTCGGCGACGCCGCGGTCGATCAGCCCGCGGAACCGACGATAGGCGCGGTCCCGCTCCTTGGTCGCGGCCTGGCGCCGATCCTCGACGTTGCGGAGGTGCTTCTCCGCGGCGCCCAATCGCGCCGAGACGGCGTTGCGTTCCTTTTCCAGCGCGCGGGCCTCCGCCGTCGACGACCGCGTCTGTTCCTGCAGCCGACCGAGCTCGTCGAGTACCGCCTGATCGTCGGCGTCGATCGCCTCGCGCATGGCCTGCACCCTCGCCCGGACGACGGCCAGCGTCCGCTCGGCGGCGGCGCGCCGCTCCTCGGCCTCGGCGGCCTCCGTGCGCCGGGTCTCGAGCCGCTCCCTCGCCCGTGCGGCCCTGGCCGCGGCCGTGGCCGCCGCCTCTCGCTCGCGCCGCAGGGTCTGTAGCGCGTCGCGCAGCTCGCGGATGGCCGCGACGACGGCGTCGATCTTCTCCCGGGTTCCCGGCAGGCCGTTGTCGGTCGCGAACCGCAGCAGCTCGGCCTGGCAGGTGTCGGCCTTCGCCCGCGCGGCCGCCGCCCGGTCCTGCGCCGCCGCGGCCCTGGACCGCGCGCCCTGCGCCACGCCGTCGAGGGTGGCGGCGGCGCCGAGCAGGCGGCGCAGCTCGGCATCCGACGGCGCCTGCCGGAGCGCCGAAGCCAGCGCGTCCAGGTCCTCCTGGGCCGCGACCCGCGCGGCGTGGCGCACCGCGGCCTGGTTCTCCGCCTCGTCGGCCTGGGCGGAGAGCTCGGCCAGCCGGCGGCGGCGTTGGGACTCGCGCGCCGCCTCGCCCAGCCACTCCGCGGCCGGGTGGGTCGGCGCCGCGGCGCCCTCGAGGGCGGAGCTCCGCCACCGACCATCGACGGCGATCGCGAGGCCCGTGCCGGGGAGCGGCTCGGCCGCGCCCCTCAGCGCGACGCCGTCGAGCACGGCCTGCGCGGCGGCACCCAGCTCGCCCGCGTCGTCGGCCACCCGCAGCAGCGCGGAAAGCCGGGCGCCGTCGCCGGGCTCGTCGGGGGCCGCCGTGTACGTGTCGAGCCCGCGCGCCCCGCTCGGCTCTACCCAGGCGTCGAGCAGGCCGGACGCCGCGAGCGCCGCCTCGACGTGGGCCAGCTCCTCGGCAGGCACGCCCGGCGCGGGGTTCAGCAACCTCCAGAGGGGCGCCCCCGGCTGATCGGCGCGGGATCGGCGGCGCCACAGGGTCGGCGACGGCGGGGGCACGACGCCGGCCTGCTCCAGCGCGGCGATCTCGGCGCGCAGCCGGGCGGCCTCGGCGAGCGCGACCTTCTCGGCGGCGACGGCGGCAGAGCGCCGGGCCGAGGCGTCGTCGCGCAGGGGCTCGTACCACTCCGCGCGGATGGCGAGCGCGAGCGCGGGCGCGGCCAGGCCGTCGGCGGTGCGGGGGAGCGCCTCGATCCACGCGGTGGCCCGGAGGACCGGGCGCGGCGCGGCGGCGGCCCAGGCCTCGACCCGGGAGGCGAGCTTCTCATGCTCGTCCTCCGCGACGCCCCAGGCGGCCTCGGCGGCGGCCGCGGCCTCGTCGGCCCGGGCAGCCTCGGCCCCGGCCAGCGCCTCCTGATTCGCGGCCGCGGTCTGCGCGTCCTCCGCGACCCGGAGCAGGGCGAGGGCCTTGTCAGCCGCGCGGGCGCGCTGCTCGGCGCGTTGCCGGAGCCGGTCCGCGTCGAGGTCCGCCTCCGTCGACGGGATGCCCGCGGTCTCGGCGGCCCGCCGGGTCTCCTCGACGGCCCGGTCAACGCGCCGCCGTGCCTCGTCGGCGTCGCCGGACTCCTGCTGCTCTGTCGTCTCCGCGTCCACGAGCCGACCGGCCGCGCCGTGCGCCTCCCGGGCCGCGGCGGCCAGCGCGCCGTCGGCGGCCCGGAGCTCGTCCTCGGCGTGGCGCGCGTTCTCGATCCGGGAGGCCGCGTCCTTGTAGGCGGCGGATTCGCGGAGCTGTTCGGCGGCGGCCGCGGCGGTGTCGGCGGCCAGCGTCGCCGCGTCGACCTGGCGCGTGAGGTCATCGTCGGCGGCCCGCTCGTCGGCAAGCGTCTTCTTGGCGGCCTCCTCCTCGCGGGTCACGCGGTCGAAGTTGGTGCGCTGGGCCGCGGCGTCGTCGGCGTCGAGGCGCAGCCGCGCCCCGAGCCACGGCCGCCACGACCGCTGGGCGAAGCGCTCGACCAGGGTGGCCGCGCTCTCTGCCCGCTCGAGGTCGCCGCGGATCTGGTCGAGCTGGTCCCAGCCCTGAGCCAGCTGGTCGATCTCGCCCTGCCGCAGCTCGGGCAGCGCGTCGCGCAGGTGCTCGGTCACGAACCGCACGTCCAGTTGCGCGCCCAGCTTCGGCGTGCGCGTCACCTTCAGGATCTTGCCGATGGTCTCCAGCTTGTCGACGGTGGTGCCGAGCAGGCGCTCGGCCACCGCCGCCTTGTAGAGCTGCCCGGAGGCGTGCGCGTGGAAGCCGGGCGCGTCGATCGCCTTCGGCGAGACGACGTCGCGGTCGACGGCGAGGCGCAGCGCCTCCCGGACCCGCGAGCCCTCGCTGGTGCACCACTCGAGCGCGACCTTCTGGCTGCCGGTGCGCGCCGACGAGTACAGCAGCGTCGTGAAGAACCTCGGCCCGTCGTCGGTCACGCGGCCGTACTCGACCCACAGCCACCCGTGGAAGAAGGACGCGGTCGCGTCGCGGCGGTCGCCGTCGGTGCCGGTCGGCCGCACGTAGTAGGCGAACTGCTTGCCGGAGCGGCCGAGTGTGTCGATCTTGTCGCTGGAGGTGTCCGCGAGCCAGGGGATCAGCGTGGTGAGCGCCATCAACGACGACTTGCCCGCCTCGTTGCGGCCCATCAACTGCACCCAGCCGTCGGCGTACCAGTACTCGACGGCCTCGAACTCCCAGAGATTCACCACCCCGGCGCGGAGCGCCTGCCAGCGCTCGCGGTGCGGCGCGGGCAGGCCGCCGGACTGGGCGGCGTCGCGCCAGGCCCTCAACTCGTCGTCGGTCCTCATGCGTCCTCCGGGAAGAGCGTGTCGGCGGGGGCGGGGTGGGAGAGATCGGCGTCGCGGTAGCGGCCGGCCAGCGGCGTGAGCTGCCAGGCGCCGTCGGGCAGCAGGCGCAGCAGGCCGACGCCGGTGAGCCGGGCCTCGGCCGCGGCGAGCATCGTCGTCGACGACTCCTGCAGCGTCTTGGTGAGGTGCCGGCCGCTCGCGGAGTGGACCTCGGCGGCGAGGCGACGCACCTCGTCGGCGGGGCATTCCCGGAACGAGCCCGTGCCCGTGCGGGCCGCGGCGTCCAGGAGGCGCAGCGACACCCAGTCGACGGCGGTGGCGGCGGGGAAGTCGATCTGGAGGGACGCGGGGAGGTCGCGGTCGGCGGGGAGGACGAGCGTGAGCGCGTCGGCACGGACCTCGACGGAGCCTCCGGTCATCTCCTCGGCGCGTTGCCTGAGCCGCGCCCGCTGCCCGACGAGGTAGGCGCGCGACTCGTCGGTCAACTCGTCGACGAGGATGGCCTGGGTCTCGACCAGCGCGCGGAGCAGCTCGATGCCGCGGGTGTCCTCGGCGGAGACCGACCGGCGTGCGAGGGCCAGGTCGACGTCGCCCGTGTCGATCAGCAGCATCAGCGCGTCGCGGTGGAGCACGTACCCTGCGCCGATGCCCTCTCCCGAGCGTTCCCAGCCCTCGACCAGCTGGTCGTCGGTGCGAGGCTCGAGGACCCCGTGCCCGGTCAGCAGCTCCACGGCGGCGACCATGCCGTGCCGGTGCGGGCGCAGGTCGGGGTCGTAGGGCCAGCCGCCCCGTCCCCAGGTGGCGAGGCGGACGACGTCGGAGAGCTCCTGCAGCGTGATCGTGTCCTCGCGGTGGTCGTCGAGGCAGGCCGCGGCGTACAGCGCGAGGAGAAGGACGTGGCGGCGCGGCGGTTCGACGACAGGTGCCGCGACGCGGCCGTCGATCGGGACGCGCCGGAGGCGGTAGCAGCGGTCAAGGTGGACCAGACGGTAGCCGAGCCGAGCGCTCCAGGTGGTGAGCGTCGCGGCGTGCCGGTGGACGAGCGGGTAGATGGTCGGGTGGGACCAGGGCGTGACCAGCTGGCAGGCGAGCAGCCCGAGGAACGCGCGCTGCTTGTCCGCGTCGTCGGCGCGCTGCATGGACTCGCTCATGCGCCGAACTCCACATCGGCGTCGGGGAGGACGAGCCTGCCGTCAGGCGTGGTCAGCACGGCCGATCCAGGTCGGGGCGTGAGCACGAGGCGCCAGCGGCCGTCGGCGCTCCACCCAGTGCTGGTGCCGTCGTCGGCGCGTCCGTTGCGCGCGGCCGAGACGAGGTCGAGGAGGATCTCCGCCTCGGTCGCGCCGAGCGGTTGCCAGGAGCTGAACGGGGTGCCAGAGCGCGCGGCGAGCGCCGCCCCGGCGCGCTCCCAGTCGGCCTGCACCCGGGCGGCCTCCCGGCGCGCCTCGGCGCGCGCCTGCGAGGTGTCCGCGATCCGGGTGGCGCGGCCCGACAGCGCCCGGGCGCCCTGCGTGCGGAGCCGGCGCGAGATGGCCGCGGGCGGAGCCTCCCAGGTGGAGGTCTGCGGCCCGCCGGAGACGTCGGGCGTCTCCCAGGTGACGTGCCGCGCCGAGTACAGCCCGGTGGCGGCGCACCACAGGCGCCAGGCCTCGTCGTCGCCGTCGGCCTGCTCGATCGCTGCGGCGAGCCGGAGCAGGTCGGCCTTGCGGGACACGGTTCCGCCGACGGCCAGCAGCGTGCGGTGGCTGCGCAGCACGGGGGCGACGGCGTCGCGGATCTGGAGCCGCAGCCGTCGGGCCTGCGGCCGCTCGCCCGCGAACCAGATGGCAAGGGTGTCGACGGCGGCGCGCATCTCGACTACGGCGCCCTCCAGGAGGGTCTCGGGCGCGTCCGCTCCCAGCCGGGCTAGCGCCATCGCGCGCCAGGTCGACGACGGCACCTCGCGGAGGCGCGGCAGCGCGGCCGTGATCTCCGCGGTCCAGGCGTCCACCCCGGAGCCCCACGCCTCGACGTAGGCGAGGATCGTCTCGAGGAGTCGGGACACCTTCTGCTCGCTGGGCGCCCCGCCCAGCGCCGCCGCCAGCCGCGACTGCCACTCCGAGGCCGCCGCCCCCATCGCGTCCAGCGTGGTCTGCACCTGGGCGAACTCCTGGCTGGCGCGCTCCGTGGCCTCCGAGTCGACGGCGGCCAGGGTCGCGGAGATACGCGTGACGATGGTGGCGGGCGCGAGCAGCACCGCCGTCGAGGTGGCGCCCAAGTCGGCCTCGATGCGCCGCGCGGCGGTGTTGAACGCGGCACCTGCCTCGGTCAGCTGGTACCGGTGCCGGTTGCGGAGGAAATCCTGCTGCGACTCGGCACGGTCCTGCCACGACTCGCACGTGCCCCAGTCGACGAGCTGGCGCATCCGAGCGTCGAGGTCCAGGTCATCGAGCAGTTCGCGGGCGTCGTCGGCGGGCAGCCGCGCCCAGACGAGGGCTTCGAGCTCATCGTGGCCGATGCCGGTGAGCGAGTGCGTTCGTTCGTCATCGAGGATGTCGACGATGAGGCGGTACTGTTTCGCGAGCGGGCCGGTGAGATAGGAGGCGGCGGGCGTCGCTCCCGGCAGCGGCAGCAGCTGCCACGGGGTCAGCTCCTGCATCCTCGCCTCCTCGTGGGGTCGGGTGGATCCCCTGCAAGGATCTACCACGAAGTCCATCCAACTGGCACGATCATGCCCGTTGGGCTCCGATCCTGGTAAATCCTTGCAGGCGCGCGCGGCAAGCCGCTCCGCGGGCAGGTGATTCCGGCAAGATGGGCCCATGAGTGTGCTTGAGGTGATCGCGCTCCACGCGGCGGACGCGGAGCGGGCCGAGGCGGGCGGGGCCGACCGGGTCGAGCTGCTGGGCACGATGGACCACGACGGTCTTTCGCCCGAACCGCGCGTCGTCGAGAAGGCCAGGCGTGCGACGTCGATCCAGATCCGCCCCATGGTGCGGCTCCGCGAGGGCTTCGGGACCGACGGCGGCGAGGTCACCCGGATGAAGGGGCTCATCGCCGCCTACCTCGACGCGGGCGCCGACGGCGTGGTCCTCGGCTTCCTGAACGGGCTCAACCGCGTCGACCTCGAGGTGATGCGCGAGCTGATCGGCGAGGGCGACGTCCCCTGGACCTTCCACCGCGCCATCGACCACTGCCTCGACCTCGACCGGGCCTGGGCCGACGTCAAGCGCCTGCCTCGGGTCACGTCGGTGCTGACCGCCGGGTCGGCGCGGGGCGTCGAACAGGGACTCGACGAGCTGGTCCGCCGCGCCACCACCGACCACGACGCCGCGCGGCTCGTCATGGCGGGCGGCGGGCTCAGCCCCGAACACGTGCCGTGGCTCGTCCGCGCCGGGGTGCGGGCCTTCCACATCGGCTCCCCGGCCCGCCCGGGGCGCTCCTTCAAGGCCTACGTCGACCCCGAACTCGTCGAGAGCTGGCGCGACCTGATCGACGACGAGGTCGCGCATGCCCGCCACGCCCACTGACCGCCCGGCCGACCGGCTCGGACGGCCCGTCAAGCGCCGCGGCGCCGCGCGCGTGGTGATCGTCGCCGACGACACGGTGCTGCTGCAGGGCGACACCGATCCCGGCGTCCCAGGCTCGCGGTTCTGGCAGACGCCGGGCGGCGGGATCGACCCCGAGGAGACCCCGCTGAGCGCTGCCATCCGGGAGGTGTACGAGGAGACGGGCCTCGTCGTCGCCGCCCGCGACGTGCGCGGCCCCGTCGGCACGCGCGTCGTCGCGCACGGCTACTCGGACCGGATCCTGCTCCAGCACGAGACCTTCTATCTGCTGCGCGCAGAGCGCTTCGACCCCGTCCCCGCCGCGCTGACCGCGCGTGAGGCCGAGCGGCGGGTCGAGACGCGCTGGTTTCCGCTCGACGCCCTGCCGGTGAACACCTGGCCCGCCGAGCTCGCGACGATTGCTGCGTGGGACGGCGGGGCGATGCTCGCCCTCGGCAACGTCGAGGAGTCGACCGTCCCGGTGCACGAGCCGCCGTCTCCCGCTCCGTGAGTCGACCGCGAGGCGCCGGCCGAACGCCGAGTTGAGGGGTCAGACCCGCTTCGCCGCTGAGATGAAGAAGACGAACGCGTAGATCAGCGAGGCCAGCCCGGCGAGGAGGTTGCCCTCGCCGAGGGTCTGGGTGATCCACTGCCACAACAGGAACGTGACGCCGGTCGAGATGGCCAGCCAGCCGGCGGCACCGCTCAGCCGGCTCGTCCGCACACCGAGCACGCCGGCGGCGATCAGCAGGAAGGGCGCGGCGAACCCGAAGAGGAACCCCGCGAGGCCGAGCGCGCCCGCGATCTGCGCGAGCCGCCGCTGCGCCGGCTCGACCGCCGCGCGCTGAGGGCCCTGGTAGGCGATGGGTCCGCGCTGGGGAGGGTGACCTTGTGGATAGGGGGCCGGGCCTTGCTGCGGCTGCGCGACCGGAGCCTGGGGCGGCGGGTAGTTCTGAATCGACCCCGACGGCGGGGGCCCAGGCAGCGGGGAGCCCCTCGGCGGGCCCTCAGGGGACAACGTCGGGGAGTAGTCCGCGAAGGGCTGGCGCGGGTCGCGGGCACCGTCGACGGTGTGGGGTGCCGTGAGCGCGGCGGAGCTCACCTCGAACGCGTCCCGGGGATCGCGCGCCGACGGCGCGGCCTCGCCGAGGGCGTCCAGCGGCGGCTGCGCGCTTCCGACCAGGTCCTGCGGCCGCTCGACGGCGCCCGGGGTGTCCGCGCGGTAGGGCTCCCCCTCGGGGAGGGGATCGGCCGCCGGGCTCGCGAACCCGTCGGGCCGTGTCTCAGGCGCGTACGCCGCGCCGTCCCGCCAAGTCGCCATGGGCCCATCCTATGGAAATGCGCAACCCCATTGCGCTTCTCGGCGTCCTTTTTCGGTGCCGCGGCCGCGTCCGGCCTAGCCTGGTGGCACCGCAAGCCCGAGTCGAATGAGGTACCAGCCCGCATGGAAGTTGTGATCTGCAAGAACGCCGAAGAGGTCGGCCGCGTCGCCGCCGACCGCGTCGCCCTGCACCTGGAGGGCCTGGCCACGCCCGTCGTCGGCTTCGCCACGGGAAGCTCGCCGTTGGCGCTGTACGCGGAGCTCGCCCAGCGGGTCGACTCGGGAGACCTCGACCTCTCGCACGCCCTCGGCTTCGCGCTCGACGAGTACGTCGGCATCGACCCGGCGCACCCGGAGAGCTACGCATCCGTCATCAACCGCACCGTCACCGTGCCCCTGAGGATGGACCCGGAGCGCGTGCGCGTTCCCGACGGCGCCGCCGCGGACCCGCAGGCCGCCGCCGACGAGTACGACGCGGCGATCGAGATCGCCGGAGGCGTCGACGTCCAGATCCTCGGCATCGGCTCCAACGGCCACATCGGCTTCAACGAGCCCTTCTCGTCCTTCTCGTCGCGCACCCGGGTGAAGACGCTGACCGCGCAGACCCGCGAGGACAACGCCCGGTTCTTCTCCCACATCGACGAGGTGCCCCGCTACTGCGTGACGCAGGGCCTCGGCACCATCATGGACGCGCGCGTCGCCGTCCTGGTCGCCACCGGCGAGAACAAGGCCGACGCCGTCGCCGCCATGGTCGAGGGCCCTGTCGCCGCGCTCTGCCCCGCCTCGATCCTGCAGTTCCACCCGCGTGCCGTCATCGTCGTCGATGAGGCGGCCGCCGCGAAGCTCGTACACACCGAGTACTTCCGCTACCTGCAGCGGGCCTGATCCTCGCTGAGCCCGGATCCGGGCTGAGTCCTCGTCCCCGCGACTGACCGGATAGACTGCCATTTCCTAGCAAAACTATCTAGTCAGGAGCGGGGACGACGTGCCTACCGGTCGAGTGCGGTTCTTCGACGCCGATAAGGGCTTTGGCTTCATCACCAAGGACGACGGCGGCGATGTCTACGTGCGTGCCAACGCGCTGCCCACGGGCGTGACCGCGCTCAAGGCGGGGCAGCGCGTGGAGTTCGGCGTGATCGAGGGCCGCAGGGGCGAGCAGGCGCTCAGCCTGCAGGTGCTCGAGCAGCCGCCGTCGCTGTCGAAGGCACAGCGGAAGGACCCCGAGCAGATGGCGGTCATCGTCGAGGACCTGATCAAGATGCTGGACCACATCGGCAACGACTACCGGCACCGCCGTCACCCCGACAGCCGGCACGCCGGCAAGGTCGCGCAGCTGCTGCGCCGCGTGGCCGACGAACTGGAGCTGTAAATGGCAAAGCCCAAACTCGACGCCGTGACGGCGGGCGCCGTCGACCTCGCGCGCGCCGCCGCCGTCGAGACCGGCGGCGAGGATGCCGTCGGCGAGCACCAGGACGTCGTGGCCGAGGGCGATCGCGTCGTCACGCACACGTATCAGTGCCTGCTGCCCGGTTACGCCGACTGGCAGTGGGCCGTGACCCTTGTCCGCGCCTCGCGCGCGAAGGAGCCAACGGTCAACGAGGTGGTGCTGCTGCCGACGCCGGGCGCCCTGCTCGCTCCCGAGTGGGTGCCGTGGGCGGACCGGATCGGGCCCGGCGACATCGCGCCCGGGACGCTCATGGCGACGCCGGACAACGACCCGCGGCTCGAGCCCGGGTTCGCCGCGACCGACCTCCCCGCCGACAGCGACTCCAGCGAGTGGGTCCAGTTGCGCAGCACCGTCGCCGAACTCGGCCTGGGCCGCGCGCGCGTGCTCAGCCTCCACGGGCGCGATGAGGCGGCGGAGCGTTGGCTCGCCGGACCTCCCGGCCCGTCCGATGACGGCTCCCGCGAGGCGCCGGCCAACTGCGCGACCTGCGGCTACTTCGTCGCGCTGCGCGGCTCGCTCGGCACCCTGTTCGGTGCGTGCGCCAACCAGTACTCCGCCTCCGACGGCCGCGTCGTCTCGCTCGACCACGGCTGCGGCGG
>DAONOU010000040.1:0-14047 GCA_035409265.1 Arachnia sp.
AGGAGAGGTCAATGACGAACCGGATCAAGGTGTTGAAGGCCGCGGCCCTCGCGGCGCCTGGGCCCCGCCCATCTACCTGCTGCTGATCTTCTTCGCCGTGGTCTTCCTCTACCCGATCCTCTGGCTGGTGATCAACTCCTTCAAGACCCAGGAGGAGCTGTTCGCCTCGCCCTGGGGGCTGCCGATGCACGCGACGCTGGACAACTACTACCGCGCGTTCGTCGAGGGCAACATCGGCCGCTATTTCGTCAACTCGGTGATCGTGACGGGTGCCGTCGTCGTCGCCGCGACGCTGCTGTCGGCGATGGCGGCGTTCGGGATCACGCGCCTGAAGTGGAGGCTCGCCAAGCCCGTCTTCGCGGTCTTCCTGCTGGGCATGACCATCCCAATGCACGCCGCCGTCGTGCCGCTGTTCGCGATCTTCAACCAGCTCCAGCTGATCAACACCTACTGGTCGGTGATCATCCCGCACATCGTGTTCGCCATGCCGATCGCCATCCTGATCCTCGTCGGGTTCTTCCAGGCGATCCCGGCGTCGCTGGAGGAGGCCGCCGTGATGGACGGCTGCTCGGTCCCCATGGTGTTCTTCCGGATCATCGTGCCGATGTCGGTTCCTTCGCTCGTGACCGTCGCGGTGATCACGTTCATCACCGCCTGGAACGACCTGCTCTTCCCACAGATCTTCCTCGCCGATCCGGAGATGATGACGCTGCCGGTGGGCCTGACGTCGTTCCAGAGCAGGTACAGCACCGACTATGTCGGCATGATTGCCGCCGTGGTCATCACGATTCTGCCTACTGTTGTCATCTACTCGCTCCTGCACCGCAAGATCATCAGCGGCATGACGGCCGGAGCGGTGAAGGGATAGCCCCATGATCAGCCTGTGCGTCGCCGACGACGAACCGGTCATCCGCCAGGGCCTCGTCTCCCTCCCGTGGGAGAGCGTCGGCGTTCGCCTCGTCGACGAGATCCTGGCCGCGGTGCGGAAGGCGGGGGAGGAGGTGGCCGCGACGAAGTCGACCAACCTCCGCCTCCGGCTCCTCGAGGCGGAGCTGGGGCGGCGGCAGCTCGTGATGGACGACGCGGGCATCATCCTCGGCGAGGTCTCGCATCAGGGCGTCGCGGACCAGGTGCTGCGCTACATCGTCGACAACCAGGCGGCCCACATCACGCTCACCTCCATGTCCCGCGACCTCAGCTTCAGCTCGATCTACCTCAGCCGGGTGATCAAGAAGGCCACCGGCTACACCTTCCTCGAGCTCCTGAACGGGCTGCGGGTGCAGGAGGCGGCCCGGTTGCTGCGGGAGACCTCGGAGTCGTTCGTCCGGATCACCGAGCGGGTCGGGGCCGTCGACTCGCGCTACTTCGGGCAGGTGTTCAAGCGCGCCTACGGGGCGGCGCCGTCGGGGTACCGGAAGGAGCCGACGACGCCGCTGGACGCGAAGCTGGCGTTCACGCTGACGTCGCTGCGCGCGCATCGCGACCATGCGTAGAGGGTCGGCGCGCGACATGCGCGCCTTCGGCGAGGGCGATCTCGACAAGCGCTCCGACGTCCGGCGCAGCGACGAGATCGGCCGCCTCGGCGGATCCTTCAACGCCATGGCCGACAACATCAACGCGCTGGTCGAGCGCGTGTACACGGAGCAGAACGCCCGCCGCGAGTTCGAGGTGCGGTCGCTGCGGATGCAGCTCAATCCCCACTTCCTGTACAACACGCTCGACACCATCAACTGGATGGCCCGCAGCGAGGGCGCCGCCGACGCCGGCGTCATGGCGAACTCGCTCGGCGCCCTGCTGCGCGCCACGATCGACGCCGAGGACAGGCCACCTTCCAGGGCGACGGCCACGTCTCCGTCGCGAGCGAGCTGGGAGAAGGTACAACCGTGACCATCACCCTGCCCGCCACCACTCACGAACCACCCACCACACACACTGAGGAGAGACATGGGTAACGCCTATCGGGGACTCGGAGTCGCCTACTACCCGGAGCACTGGGACCGGGCGCTCTGGGAGGACGACGTCGCGCGCATGCTCGAGCACGGGCTCGACACGCTGCGCATCGCCGAGTTCGCCTGGGGGCTGCTGGAGCCCCACGACGGCACGTTCGAGATCGGCTACTTCGACGACTTCCTGGCCATCTGCGAGAGGCTCGGGATGAACGTGATCTTCTGCACCCCGACGGCGACCCCGCCGGTCTGGATGCAGCACGACCACCCCGGCATCCTCAACCGCGACCGCGAGGGCAACGCCTTCGACGGCCCGCGCCGCAACTACAGCTACAACTCGCCGGAGTATCGCGCGTTCTCGGCGCGCATCGTCGAGAGGATCGCCGCGCACTACGGCACGCACCCGGCGATCGTCGGGTGGCAGATCGACAACGAGCTCAACTGCGAGGTCGCCGAGTTCTTCGCCGACGGCGACCATGACGCGTTCCGCGCCTACCTGAAGGGGAAGTTCGGCACGCTCGACGCGCTGAACGAGGCGCTCGGCACCACTTTCTGGAGCCGCAGGTACAGCGACTGGGAGCAGGTTCGCCTGGCAGGGAAGGGGCTCTACGGCGCGATCAACCCGCACCTCGAGCTGGAGGAGCGCCGCTTCTTCTCGCGCAGCGCCGTCGCGTTCACGAGGATGCAGACCGAGATCCTCCGCCGCCACCTCGCCGACGGGGTCTGGATCACCACCAACGGCCTGTTCCCCAACCTCGACTACAACGAGCTGATGACCGAGGGCGGTCTCGACTTCATCACGTTCGACTCGTACCCGAACTTCGCGCACGACGTGAATCACCGCCCCGCCGAGGGCGACCTGCTCGACCGCAAGTGGAGCTGGAACCTCGCCTGGACCCGCTCGATCTCGCCGACCTTCGGGATCATGGAGCAACAGGCGGGCGCCCACGGCTGGACGAACCGCATGGAGGCGCCGATGCCGAAGCCGGGGCAGCTGCGGCTCTGGAGCCTGCAGTCCGTGGCGCACGGCGCCGACATGGTGAGCTACTTCCGCTGGCGGACCAGCCCGATGGGCCTGGAGATCTACTGGCACGGCCTGAACGACTACGCCAACACGCCGAACCGGCGCCTCGCGGAACTGAAGGCCTTCGCCGGGGAGTGGGACGCGCTCGCCGCCGTGAAGGACGCGGTCTACGAGGCGAAGGTCGCCGTGCTCAAGGACTATGACAACGAGTACGACGCGTCCCTCGACGACTGGCACGGCCGGGTCGCGCGGGCGAGCGACGACGCCTGGTTCCGCGCGACACAGGCCTCGCACACGCCCTGCGACTTCGTGTACCTGGGCGCCGCGACGCCCGAGCAGCTGGCCGGGTACGACCTGCTGGTCTACCCGCACGCCGCGATCATGACGCCGGAGGTCTCGGACCTGCTGCGCGGCTACGTGGAGGGCGGCGGCACGCTCGTCTTCGGCGCCCGCACCGGGTACAAGGACGAGAGCGGGCGGTGCCCGATGCGCCCGATGCCGGGCCTCGTCGGCGCGTGGGCCGGGGTCACCGTCGACGACTACACGCTGGTCGGCCGCGACACCGCGGACATGACGGTCGACTGGGACGGCACCCAGTTGCCGGCGCCGGTGTTCAACGAGGTCCTTCGCCCGGCCGACGACGCGGTCGAGGTCCTCGCGCGGTTCACGCAGGACTACTACGCCGGCGCGCCCGCGCTGACCCGCCGGCGGGTGGGCGCGGGCGTCGTCTACTACGTGGGCTCCTGCTTCAGCGAGGAGCTGGCAGACCACCTGTTGGAGGTCTGCGGCGTGCGGGCCCCGCTCGCCGACGTCGTGGACGCACCCCCGACGGTGGAGCTTGCGGTCCGCGGCGGCGAGGGCGGCCGATACCTGTTCCTGCTGAACTACCCGGCCCGGGAGGCCCGCGTCGAACTCAAGCGCCCGGCCGTCGACCTGTTCACGGGCGAGACCGTCTCCGGCGAGGTCGCGCTCCCGCCCTACGGAGTCCTTGTCGCAAGGCTGTGAGTTGCCCGCGATCGAAGGTAGGCGGCCACCCGGCCAATGAGGCCGGCCGGGCTCGACGGGGCCATGGTCAGGCGGTGGGCCGTTGCCGCGGAACGGCGTCGCTGAAGGCGACCCGCACCTCGTCGAGCACGGCCTGCATCGCCGTCCGCGCCGCCTCGGGGTCGCCCTTGAAGACGGCCTGTGCCACCGCCTCGTGGCCGTCGAGGGCGTCGGGCCTCGGCTGCGCGGGCATGAGGCCGAGCTCGGTGCGGCCGCGCAGCACGACGGCGACGACCTCGGCCAGCGCGGCGAACAGCTCGTTTCCGCAGGACTCGAGCAGGAGGCGATGGAACTCGATGTCGAACTCCAGGAACTCCTCGAGCAGCCCCGCCTCGCCGGTGCGGCGCATCTCGGAGGCGAGCGGGAGCAGCCGGGCGCGCGTGTGGATGGACGCGAACCGGGCGGCGCTCTCGGCGGCGGCGGGCTCGACGGCGAGCCGCAACTGGGTCAGGGAGTAGATCTGAGCCTCGCGATCCGTGGAGTGGAGGCGCCAATCGATGAGATTGGTGTCGAGAACGCTCCAGGAGTCGATGCCTTGAGCGACGAGTCCCAACCGACGCCGGGTCTGGACGAGCCCCATTCCCTCCAACTGGCGCGAGGCCTCGCGGGCGACGGTGCGCGACACCCCGAAGCGGGACTGGATCTCCTCGAGCGTGCGCCCGGTGCCGACCGGCCAGTCGCCGTCGATGATCTCGATGCCGAGCGCCCGGGAGACGCCGTGGTGGAGGAGGCCACCGTCCTCTTCGATGCTCGGCATCCTGCTCCTCCCGTCATCGCGACGTCAATAAGCGTATCAGTACGCCGGTCGGGGCAACGATCGAAGAAGGCATGCTCTGTAATGCTTGACAAAGAGTCTTAATGAGGTTTAGGGTCATCACAGTGGCACAGAGGACGTGCCAGGAGAAAGGTCAAAGATGACAAACGTGCATCTGGTGGTGATGGGTGTCGCAGGTTGCGGCAAGTCCACCGTCGCCGAGGAGCTGGCAAGACGCCTGGGCTGGGAACTCGCCGAGGGCGACGACTTCCACCCCGAGGCCAACATCGCCAAGATGAGCTCCGGTACCCCGCTCACCGACGAGGACCGGTGGCCGTGGCTGGACCTCATCGCCGAATGGACCGCCGAGCAGGACGGCGCGGGCAAGAACACCGTCGTCACCTGCTCCGCGCTCCGCCGGATCTACCGCGACCGGTTGCGCAACGCACCGGGGCGGACGCTGTTCGTGCACCTCGTCGGCTCGCCGGAGCTGCTGGAGCACCGGCTGTCGTCGCGCTCCGGCCACTTCATGCCGCCGACGCTGCTGCCGTCCCAGCTCGCCACCCTCGAGCCGCTCGAGGCCGACGAGGAGGGCGTCATCCTCGACGTCTACCACTCCATCGACAACATCGCCCAGCTGGCCATCAACCAGCTTCATCTCTCTCAGACATAAGGAGTACACCCGTGACAACACAGCTTGTCCTCGCGGCCCTCGGCGGCATCGCCGCCATCGTGCTGCTCATCGTCTGGCTGAAGGTCCATCCCTTCCTGTCGCTCATGGCGGGCGCGGGGGTGATGGCCATCGCGGCCGGCGTCCCCTACACCGACCTCTTCGCCAGCTTCACGACCGGCCTCGGCAGCACCGTCGCCGGCGTCGGCCTGCTGATCGTGCTGGGCTCGATCGTCGGAACGCTGCTGATCTCCTCCGGCGGCGCCGACGTCATCGTCGACACGATCATGGCCAAGACCCCGGTCAAGCGCCTGCCGTGGGCGATGGCGCTGATCGCCTTCGTCGTCGGCATCCCGCTGTTCTTCGAGGTCGGCGTCGTCATCCTCATCCCCGTCGTCATGTTCGCCGCCAAGCGGGCGAAGCTGCCCGTCGTCCTGCTCGGCATCCCCGCCCTCGCGGGCCTCTCCGCCCTGCACGGCCTCGTGCCGCCGCACCCCGGCCCGCTGATCGCGATCGACGCCGTCGGCGCGAACCTCGGCCTCACCCTCGGCTTCGGCCTGCTCGTCGCCATCCCGTGCGTCATCATCTCCGGCCCGCTGCTCGGCAAGCTGATGGCCAAGTGGGTGCCGATCCCGGCGCGCGACGACTTCCTGGGCGGCGGCGGCCCGGCCGCCGACGCGAAGCGCCCCAGCTTCGGCGCCGCGCTGACCGTCGTGCTGCTTCCCGTGTTCCTGATGCTCGCCCGGACGCTCGTCGAGATGCTCGGCAGCGAGGAGAGCGGCTTCGGGAAGGCCGTCGTCTTCGTCGGCACGCCGCTCATCGCGCTGCTGATCACCACGGTCGCCGCCATGTTCCTGCTCGGCTTCCTGCTCGGCGCGTCGCGCGATGGCGTGAACAAGCTTGTCGGCTCGTCGTTCGGCCCCATCGCGGGCATCCTGCTGATCGTCGCCGCCGGCGGCGGCTTCAAGCAGACCCTCGTCGACTCCGGCATCGCCGACGTGATCGCCGGCGCCATCTCCGAGTGGGCGATCCCGCCGCTGCTGGCCGGCTGGCTCGTCGCCGTCTTCATCCGCCTCGCGACGGGGTCGGCCACGGTGGCCACGATCACCGCCGGCGGCATCATGGCCCCGCTGGCCGCGAACCTGACCGACACCCACACCGCGCTGCTGGTGCTGGCCATCGGCTCCGGCTCGGTGTTCCTGAGCCACGTCAACGATGCGGGCTTCTGGCTGGTCAAGGAGTACTTCGGCATGACCGTCGGCGAGACCTTCAAGACCTGGTCGCTGATGGAGACCGTGCTGTCGGTCGTCGGCCTGCTGTCGGTCCTCGCGCTGAGCGTGGTGGTCTGACATGCAGCTCGGCATGATCGGCCTCGGCCGCATGGGCGCCAACATGGCCCAACGCCTGCGCGACGCGGGACACGACGTCGTCGGCTACGACCGGGACCCCGCGGTGTCCGACACCGCCGACCTGCCCGACCTGGTGTCGCGGCTGGCCGGCCCCAGGGCCGTGTGGATCATGGTCCCGCACGGCGCCCCGACGCGGGCGACCGTTGACGAGCTGGCCGGGCTGCTGGCGCCCGGAGACCTGGTGATCGACGGCGGCAACTCGTACTACAAGGACGACGCCGTCCACGCGGCCCTCCTGGCCGAGCGCGGGATCGGCTACCTCGACTGCGGCGTCTCCGGCGGCGTCTGGGGCCTCAAGAACGGCTACGGGCTGATGGTCGGCGGGGGCGACGCCGACGTCGAGCGGATGCTCCCGATCTTCGACGCCCTCCGCCCGGCGGGCCCGCGGGACGAGAGCTTCGTCCACGCGGGCGGGACCGGGGCCGGGCACTACGCCAAGATGGTCCACAACGGCATCGAGTACGGCCTGATGCAGGCCTACGCCGAGGGCTGGGAGCTCCTGGAGAGGAACGGCACCGTCTCGGACGTCCCCGGCTGCTTCAAGGCCTGGACCCGGGGCACCGTCGTCCGCTCGTGGCTCCTCGACCTGCTGGTGAAGACCCTGGAGGAGTCGCCGGACCTGGCCGAGATCGACGAGTACACCACCGACTCCGGGGAGGGCCGGTGGACGCTGCTCGAGGCGATCGACAACGCGGTGCCGATGCCGGTGCTCTCCGCCTCGCTGTTCGCCCGGTTCTCCTCGCGCCAGGAGAACAGCCCGACGATGCAGATGGTCTCGGCGCTCCGGGGCCAGTTCGGCGGCCACGCCGTGCTGCAGAAGGACTGAGCTCCGGCACAACGCTGGCCATGCAGCCAACCGTGCGCGTATTCCGCATGGCTGGCTGTATGGCCAGCTTTGTGTGCGTATTGGCTGTTCTCGCGTCCTTGACTCAACGCCATACCGCGATATGGTGAGGTATGGCAACGCGGAAGATCACCATCACCCTCCCCGAGGAACTCGTCGACGCAGCTCGCGGGCTGACCGACAACCTGTCCGGGTACGCCGCCGAGGCGCTGGCGGCGAAGATTCGTCACGAGCTGCTCGGCGAGGAGTTGGCGCGCTACGAACGCGAGCACGGGCCGATCGATCCCGCGGCCATCGACGCGGCCGAGGCCGAGATGTTCGGCGAGGCCCACCGGGGAGCGGTGGCGTGAGTTCGGGCGGAACAGTCGTCCTGGACTCGCAAGGTCTCTCCGGTTGGATCGACGAGGCCCCTCGGGTTATGGCGCTCCTCGCGTCGGCACATCGCAATCAGGCGGACATCGTCGCGTCGGCGATGACCATCTTGGAGGTGTCGCATCGAGGCCTGAGCCGCCCGAGGTTGGACTGGATTCTCTCCCGGGTGCGAGTGGAGCCTGTAACCCGAGACTCCGCGCGTGCAGCGTCCGCGCTCCTCGCGGCATCGGGATTGCACGGCCACACGCATGCGATCGATGCCGTCGTCGCGGAGCTCGCCGCCAGGCAAACGAGGCCGTCGGCGCTGCTGACGTCGGACCCCAGAGACATGCGCAAGTTATGCGAGTCCCACGTTCGCGTGGTGCCGGTCTAGTGGTCTGTCGCGCCTAAAGGCGCGGATAGGACGGGGCGTCAGGCGGGATGAGTGACAAGGCGGAGGAGGGAGTCATAGCGGGGCACTACGTCGACCGACGACAACGACGTCAATCGCCCGCCTGGCGTCTCGTACCCGCGCATTTAGGCGCGACGGGCCACTAGCCTCGTCGGGCCGCAGCCCGGGCGTTGGTAGACTGCTCGCGTTTTGCCGAGCACGAAGGTTGGACCGATGTCTGAGACCCACAGCACCCTTGACGCCGACGCCTCGCTGGCGCGCTCGACCGCGCGCAGCCTGGAGATCGAGGCCGCGGTGGAGAAGGACCCGTCAAGGTTCCGGATCCTTACCGGCGACCGGCCCACCGGAAACCTGCACATCGGCCACTACTTCGGCTCGCTGCAGAACCGCGTCACGCTCGCGGACAAGGGCGTCGAGACCATGGTGCTCATCGCCGACTACCAGGTGATCACGGACCGCGACGGCGTCGGCCCCATCCGCGAGCGCGTCTACTCCCTGCTCACGGACTACCTCGCCGCCGGGCTCGACCCGGAGAAGGTCACCATCTTCACCCACTCGTCGGTCCCGGGGCTGAACCAGTTGATGCTGCCGTTCCTGTCGATCGTCACCGACGCCGAGCTGCGCAGGAACCCCACGGTCAAGTCCGAGCTCGACGACACCGGCGACCGCCCGATGTCCGGCCTCATGCTGACCTATCCCGTGCACCAGGCCGCCGACATCCTGTTCTGCAAGGCCAACCTCGTGCCCGTCGGCAAGGACCAGCTGCCGCACCTCGAGCAGGCGCGGGTGATCGCCCGTCGCTTCGACGAGCGCTACGGCCACGCTGACGCCGCCCGCCCCGTCTTTCCGGAGCCGGAGGCGCTGCTCAGCAAGTCGGGCACCATCCTGGGCCTCGACGGCACGAAGATGAGCAAGTCCAAGGGCAACACCATCGAGCTCGGCATGACCGCGGACGAGACCGCGAAGCTGATCAAGCGCGCGGTGACCGACTCCAACCGCCACATCACCTACGAGCCCGAGACTCGCCCCGAGGTGTCCAACCTGGTCAACCTCGCGGCGATGTGCCTCGACCGCGATCCGGTCGCGATCGCCGAGGAGATCGGCGACGGCGGGGGCGGCGGCTTGAAGAAGCTCGTCACCGCCGCGGTGAACGACTATTTCGCGCCGCTGCGCGCCCGCCGCGCGGAGCTCGCCGCCGACCCCGCTTACCTCGAGGGCGTCCTTGCCGCGGGCAACGCGAAGGCGAACGAGATCGCGGACCAGACCCTCGACGAGGTCCGGTCCGCGATGCAGATGAAGTACTAGTCCTTCGGCACCTCGACGCCGCCGCGGGTGCGGCGGCGACGACGCCTCGGCTTCGCCGCCTGCTCGACGGCGGCCTCGGCCGGGTGGTCGCCAGCGGCCTCGGTGGTGAGCCGGGAACGACGACGGCCCTCACCGGAGCGTTCGGTCGAGCCCGAGCGGCGGCGCTCCTCCTTCTCGATGCGCTCGGCGCGGCGCTCGGCGGAGCGGTCCTTCGTGCCGGGAAGCCGACCCTTCGTGCCCGCGGGAATACCGAGGTCGCTGAACAGGTGCGGCGAGGTCGAGTACGTCTCGGCGGGATCGCCCAACTCGAGATTAAGCGCCTGGTTGATGAGCTTCCAACGGTGCAGGTCCGCCCAGTCGACGAGCGTCACCGCGACGCCGGTGTTCCCGGCGCGGCCGGTGCGGCCGATCCGGTGCACGTAGGTGGCGTCGTTGTCGGGACACTCGTAGTTGATCACGTGGCTGACGCCGGTGATGTCGATGCCGCGGGCGGCGACGTCGGTGGCGACGAGGACGGAGACCGAGCCGGAGCGGAACTTCTTCAGCGCCCGCTCCCGGGCCTGCTGGTTGAGGTCGCCGTGGATGGCGGCGGCCGGGAAGCCGCGGTCGACGAGCTCGTCGGTCAGGCGCTGAGCCGCGCGCTTGGTGCGGCAGAAGACCATGACCTTCGTCGTCTCGGTGCCCTGCAGGAGGCGGCCGACGATCTCCGGCTTGTCCAGGTCGTGCGCCTGGTAGACGAACTGCGTGATGTCCGGCACGGTCATCTGGGCGTCGTGGCCCTCGGCGCGGATGTTGATCGGCTTGTTCAGAGTGGCGCGGGCCAGGGCCAGGATGGGCGCGGGCATCGTCGCGGAGAACAGCATCGTCTGACGCGAGGCCGGCGTCTTGCGGAGGAGCCGCTCGATGTCCGGCAGGAAGCCGAGGTCCAGCATCTCGTCGGCCTCGTCAAGGACGAGGACCTGGATCTCGCTGAGGTCGAGCGCGCCGCGGTCGGCGAGGTCGAGCAGGCGTCCCGGGGTGCCGACGGCGATGTCGATGCCGCTCTCGAGGGTGTTCAGCTGCTCGTCGTAGCCGGTGCCGCCGTAGATGGTCAGCACGCGCATCTTGAGGTGCGCGCCGGCGACGTCAAGGTCGCGGCCCACCTGCAGCGCCAACTCGCGCGTGGGACAGACGATCAACGCGCGCGGCTTCCCGTGCGCAGGCTTCACGCCGTCGGAAAGGGTGACCATGCGGTGCAGCAGGCTCACGCCGAAGGCGAGGGTCTTGCCGGTTCCCGTGCGGGCCTGACCGATCAGGTCGGTGCCGCTGAGTGCCAGGGGAATGGCGAGGGTTTGGATGGTGAAGGGGTGCACGATGCCCACCTCGGCAAGGGCCGAGGTGATGGACTCGTGCACGCCAAGGTCGGCGAACGTCTCGTCAGCCGAAATCTCGTTGTCGCTCAGGGTTCTCTCACTCCTCTGAGATGGAACTCACGGCGCGCCGGGCGCTGCCGGAGTCGGGCGCTATCGGCCCGCCAAGGAGTGAGTCTATCGCAGGGGCGTGATTACACCGCGCCGAAGCCGACGGCCCGCGCGCTGGGGCTGCCGAGGTCGACGTAGCCGAGGCGCTCTCCGGGGACCAGGATGCGGCGGCCCTTGTCGTCGGTCAGGTCCAGCAGCGACGACTCGGCGACGGCCTCGCGCACCTTCTGAGCCACCTCGTCGGGGGTGGCGTCGGTCTCGAATGTGACCTCGCGCGCGATGTTCGTGATGCCGATCTTGATCTCCATGCGGCCAACCTTAGTAGGAGTCCGAAGGGGTTTCGCTCAGCGCGTGATGCGGATGAGAACGACCGTGACGTTGTCGCGGCCGCCCTGGGCATTGGCCCAGGCCGCGAGCGCCTCCGCCCCCTCCGCGGGGGTCGGCGCCCCGGCGGCGTGCTCGGCGAAGACCCCGGCCAGCTCCTCGGGGGAGCTGGCGTAGTTCCAGAGGCCGTCGGAACAGAGCAGGAGCCAGCCGTCGACGTCGGGAGCGAGGTCGACGACGCCGGGGGCCCAGTCGGTGGAGTCGCGGCCCAGCCAGCGCGTGATGGCGTGCGCCTGGATCGAGCGCTCGGCCTCCTCGCGGGTCATCCCCAGCAGGATCCGCGCCTGCGCCATGGAGTCGTCGGTGGAGAGCTGGCGGGCGGCGCCGTCGTCGCCGAACCAGTAGGCGCGGGAGTCGCCGACGCTGCCGACCGTGATGGAGGCCTCGTGCACGACGGCGGCCACGAGCGTGCACGCCGACGGGTACTCGCGGTCCCGCACGACGGCGGAGTTGGCGTCGTCGAAGGCGTGGTGGAGCGCGGCGGCGGGTGACTCGCCGCGGTCGAGCAGCTCCACGAGGCGGTGCGCCGCGGCCTCGGCGGCGAGCCGTGAGGCGTCCTCGGCCCCGGGAGCCGTGGTGACGCCGTCGGAGATGGCGACGACGGCGGCCCGCGTCGGCGCCTCGCGCACCGCGAGCGACATCGCGTCCT
The DNA here is from genome assembly GCA_035409265.1 of Arachnia sp. Lineage (GTDB taxonomy): Bacteria > Actinomycetota > Actinomycetes > Propionibacteriales > Propionibacteriaceae > Arachnia. The sequence goes on from DAONOU010000040.1 coordinate 12,253, forward strand.
GGTTCGTGGAGTGACGCAGGCCGATGTCGCTGCACCCGCCGAGCCAGGGCGCGGGGGAGAGGACGTAGTGGGAGCGGGCCGGCTGAGGAAAAGACTCTGTCATCGGTGTCCCATCTCGTCCATGTCGGCCATTCTGTCAGGCGGGCGGCTCGGGCAGGACGGCGGCGGTCGTCAGCACAGCCTGCCACAGGTCGCCGTGCTCCTGCAGGCGCTCGCATACGCTCGCGGGCGAAAAGCCGGGCTGCGAATCGGGGCGAAGTGCCGCGACCTCCTCCCAGGTGAGCGGGGTCGAGACGCGCGGGGTGTCGAGGCCCCGGACCGAGTAGGGCGCCACAGTGTTGCGCGCCGCGAGGTTCTGCGAGTAGTCGACGAAGACCAGGCGCGGGCGGGCGTCCTTGGCCATGGTGGCGGTGAAGACGCTCGGGTGTTCCCGCGCGAGGTGCTTCGCGAGGCCCTGGGCGAACCGGAAGACCTGGGAGCAGGGCGTCGGCTCGATCCCGATGCCCAGCTGCAGCCCCTTGTTGCCCGACGACTTGGGATGCGCCTCCAACCCGAGCTCCGCGAGCGCGGTCGCGGCGAGCAGCGCGGCCTTCGCCGAGTCCGCGGGCGTGACCCCGGGCCCGGGATCGAGGTCGACGACGAGCGTGGTCGCGCGCGGCTCGTCGTCGCCGTCGAGCACGATGCCATCGGGCCCGCGCGTGGCATCGGCGACGCGCCACTGCGGGGCGTGGAGCTCGATGGCGGACAGGTTCGCCAGCCACACGAGCGCGGGCCTGCCGTCGACGGCGACGTAGTCGACGGTGCCGGTGGTCGTGGCGACGGGGACGGTGCGCACCCACGCCGGCGCTCCGCCCGGGAGGTTCTTCTCGTAGAACCCGTCCTTGGTCGTTCCCTCGGGGAACCGCACGCGCGTGACGGCGCGATCGGCCAGGTGAGGCAGGAGCGCGCCCGAGACCTCAAGGTAGTAGGAGATGAGCTCCCCCTTGGAGAACCCGTTCGGAAACAGAGCGCGCTCGAGATGCGTCAGGGTGAGGGCCACCCCGTCGACCTCCGTTGCGATTCGCTCCATCTAGCTAGCTTTGCATGGGAGCTCATGACGACGAGGCCTTTTACCGCGCTGCTTGTGAATTCGGACCGAAGGCAACCAGCTGCGACGGTCACTACCACGTGTTGGGTTTGACGCCACTGCTCTCGGTTGTCGGCGTCTGTTTTTTAACGGGGCTGGCTCTGGTGGCGACGACCCATCCGCGTTACACTTATTGCGATTGCTGCGATAGATTCGATTTAGAAGGGGTGGGTTGATGAGTGACATCGCGACGCTGGTGCCCGGGCCGACAGACGCCGAGCTGGCGGCCTCGGCCCTGCGCGGCCTTGACGCTGCACTGGATGCGGACACTCCGGTGCGGCTGAGCCTGGGCGAGCCTGGCGGGGAGGTGGAGGTGCCGCGCTCGGTGCTGGCCGCGCTTGCCCGTGTGCTGGACAGCTTCGCCCACGGCGAGGGGGTCACCCTCGTGCCCGCGCACGCGGAGTTGACCACGCAGCAGGCAGCGGACGCGCTGAACGTGTCTCGCCCGTTCCTGATCGGTCTACTCGATGCCGGGCAGATCGCTTACCGCACGGTCGGCACACACCGCCGGGTCAAGGCCGCCTCTTTGGTTCGCTATCTGCGGGAGGACGACGCCCGCCGGGTGGTGGTTGCGGACGAGTTGGCGGCAGAGGCTCACGCCCTCGGGCTGAGCTGATGTCGCAGGTCGTCGTCTATGACGCGAACGTGCTGTACCCGTCCACGCTCAGG
>DAONOU010000041.1:0-13705 GCA_035409265.1 Arachnia sp.
GTGATGGTGGTTCCGGCGCAGGTCGCGCTGCAGCCCATGCTGGACATGCTCGGCCCCCGTGGAATCAACATCTCCGGCCAGTACGTCTCGGTGTGGCTGCTCCACGCCGGCTTCGGCATGCCGCTCGCGGTGTACACCCTTCGCAACTACATGACGACGCTGCCGCGTTCGATCATCGAGTCGGCGAAGGTGGACGGCGCGTCGCACTTCCAGACGTTCTGGAAGCTGGTGTTCCCGATGTCGATGCCCGCCATCGCGGGATTCGCCATCCTGCAGTTCCTGTGGGTGTGGAACGACCTGCTGATCGCGATGATGTTCCTGAAGCCGCAGAACGCCACGGTGATCGTGTCGCTGGCGGGGATCATGGGCACGCAGGGCCAGGGCTGGGAGCTCCTGACCGCCGGCGCGTTCATCTCGATGCTGGTGCCGATGGCCATCTTCTTCGGCATGCAGCGCTTCTTCGTCCGTGGCATGACCTCGGGCGCCGTCAAGGGCTAACTGAGGAGGTCGATGACCGCTGGTTGAGCCGGGCCGCGACTTAAGAAGCGCCCGTGTCGAAGCCAATGGACTGGCACCTGACCAACGAACTGGCGCCGGCGGGAAATTCCCGTCGGCGCCTTTTCGCGTCGGCGTGCGTGTCGCGATGTTGTGCGCGGCCGGGTCGTACAGGTTGTCGGTCGGCGCCTTTTCGCGTCGGCGTGCGTGTCGCGATGCCGACCGTGATCCGGATGCGGACTGCAGGGCCTCTCCGCCTCCGACCGCGTGCGCCTGCTCGCCGACTCCGACCCCGATGCGGACCTGATCGTGCTCGTCCCCGCCCCGCGAGACCTCACGGCGGAGCGGATCCGGGCCATCCGTCGGGTTCCCGTCGTGGTGGCGGGGTCGATACTTCCCGGCCTCCCCAGCGTGGGAGTCGACGACGTCGCGGCGGGAGAGAAGGCGACGAATCACCTTGTCAACCTGGGAGCGACGCGGGTGGCCTATGTGTGCCGCAGCGACCACGACGGCACCTCGGCGTCGCGACCGAGAACCGGCGGAAGGGGTATCGCCGGGCCATGGCGCGGGTCGGGCTGGCCCCCTGGGAGGTCGAGGTCCCGTTCGGCTCGGGCGCCGGCCGAGAGGCGGCCGAGGCGCTGCTCGCCTCCGATTTCATGCCCACCGGGGTCTTCTGCGCTTCCGACGAGTTGGCCGCAGAGATGATGTCCGTCTTCCGCCAAGCGGGGGTGACCGCTCCGGGCGACCTGTCGATCGTCGGGGTTGACGATCATCCCATCGCGGGCATGATGGGCCTGACGACGATCGCCCAGCCCGCGCGCGAGCAGGGCCGGGTCGCTGCCACGCTGGCCTTGGGCCTGCTGCGGCGGGAACCGGTGAGCGAGTGCGTCGTCCTGCCCACTCGGTTGGTGGTCCGTGACACGACCCGGCGCGTGCTGTCGGACGCGTAACCGCCGGCAGCCCGCGCAACGCGCGCAACCCACGCAACGATGTAGGTCGCCACGCAACAGCTACGCAATTGTCCGGCGCAATCGGCGCCGACGACCGGCTGATGTACACCGACGGTCCGATGGTTGGCCCGTGGCTGCAGGAGCTGGCGGATGCGTCCTACGGGCAGGATCCGTCGGTGGTCACGGTCGGCGAGATGTCGTCGACGTCGATCGCCAGGTGCATCGACTACACCAATCCGGACAATCGTCAGCTCTCGATGGCGTTCAACTCCATCATCTGAAGGTCGACTACGAGGACGGCCGCAAGTGGAGCCGCGCCCGGTTCAGCTTCCCGGCGCTGAAGGCGCTGTTCGCCGAGTGGGGCAGCGGCATGGAGGCGGGCGGCGGATGGAACGCCCTGTTCTGGAGCAACCACGATCAGCCGCGGGCCCTGAACCGCTTCGGCGATCCGCGGCGGTACCGGGCAGAATCGGCGACGATGCTGGCGACGGCGCTCCACCTGTTGCGGTTTCAGCCAACTGATCGGCGTCATCACGGGCTCGATGATCCCGGTCGTCGGCGTCATGGCGGCGTCGGGCATTCTCAAGGGCCTCCTCGCCCTGCTGACCCAGTTCAACGTCGTCGCCGGCGACAGCGACACCTACCGGCTCATCTCGGCCATGTCGGACTCCATGTTCTTCTTCCTGCCGATGATCATCGGTTTCACCGCCGCCAAGTGGCTGGGGTCGAACCCGATCATCGTCGCCATCATCGGCGGCGTGATGGTGTATCCCGCCGTCGTGGAGATGGCGAGATCGGACACGGTAATCGCGCAGATTGGCAAGACGGTCTTCAACGCGGAGTTCCTCGGCATCCCCATCTCCATCCCCTCGGGCAACGCCTACGCCTACTCGATCTTTCCGATCATCGTCGCCGCCTGGCTCGCGGCGCGGATCGAGCCATGGCTGAAGCGGATCCTGCCCGCGGTGATCCACTCGATCTTCGCCCCGCTGTTCGAGATCTTCATCGTCTCCACGCTGATCTTCGTGGTCTTCGGCCCGATCATCATGATGCTCTCCGGCGGACTCGCGCAGGGCATCAACGGGCTGATCGACGTCAGCTACCCGATCTCGGGCCTTCTGATCGGCGGCCTGTACCAGTGCCTCGTCATCTTCGGCCTCCACTGGGCTGTCATCCCGCTCATCGCCTCGCAGATCGCCGCCGAGGGCTCCTCCCCGCTGAACGCGATCGTCTCGGCGACGATGGTGGCGCAGGGCGGCGGCGCGCTCGCGATCTGGGTCAAGACCAAGCAGGCGAAGATCAAGTCCCTCGCCGGCCCGGCGACGATCTCCGCCTTCTGCGGCATCACAGAGCCTGCGATGTACGGGCTCAACCTGAAGTACGGGAAGGTCTTCATCACGGCGTCCATCGGCGGCGCCGTGGGCGGCCTCCTCACCGGCCTCTTCGACGTCAACATGTACGGCTTCACCGGTGCCTTCGTCGGGTTCCCGTCGTTCGTGAACCCGGATGGCCTGGACGGTTCGTTCGTCGGCTTCTGGGTGGCTTCGCTCGCCGCGCTGGCCGTGTCCTTCACGCTCACGTACCTCTACGGCTTCAAGGACGCCGACCTCGAGGGCGAGCGCGCGGTCAAGAAGGTGCGTCTGGGGCGCCGCGACCCCGTCGCGTAACGGACTCCCGCCCACGGACTCACCGTCAACCACCGGTCCGTGGGCGGGTCCACCGCCTCGCCTTCGGCTACAGGCCGCTCACGGTGAGCGAGCGGAGGTGAGCGGTGCCGCCGTCGGCGAAGGCCGCGATACCGGTGCTCCCCGGCGAGGGGAAGATCAGGTCGCTGATGGCGACCGTGCCGTCCGCGGCGAGCACCTCCACGGAGGAGACGTCGACGAACACCTCCAGCGTGACGCGGTCGGTGTCCGGAAGCGGGGCCGGGTGAGCGGCGCCGATGTCCTGCGGATCCAGGTCCGCGGCCGCCTCTGCCGCCGCGAAGTCCGGCGACTCCGGCGGGACGCGCCGCCGGGCCAGCCTCACGAGGCCGGAACCCGTGCGGTCGACGGCAACGGTGCCGGCCTCGCGGTCCACGACGACGCGCGTCGCCTCGTCGCCGCCGACCCGGACGTCGAGGCCGAACCTGGTGGCCGTGCCCGCGTCGAAGTCCGCGACGATCCGGACGGCCATCGCCGTCGTGGGGAACTCGTGCCGGCCGTCGACCGCGATGTCGCGCGCCTCGAACAGGGGCGCGCCGTCCCGGATGACGGGGCGCTGCACCAGCACCAGGCCGTCGCCCCGTCTTCTGAGTGAGAGCCGCCGCGGGAGGCTCATCATGCCGCGGAACTCCTCGCCCGGGGTGTTGGCCGCATAGGACCAGTTGTTCATCCAGGCGTGGATGACGGGCTCGGGAGCGTCGGTGTACGCGACGCCGGCGTAGAAGTCGGAGCCGAAGTCCACCCACCGGGCCTCGCCGATCGGGGCGAAGGTGTGGCCGTCGTAGTCGACGACGAGGTACTGCATTCCCGAGCCGCCGGCGGGGCCGCCCGACTGGACGCTGAGCAGGAGCACCCATGCGGCGTCGTCGCCGCCCTCGATCGGCACGCGGACGAGGTCCGGGCACTCCCAGACCCCCTCGGTGAACCCGAAGGGGCCGACCTCGCTGCTCAAGCTCCAGTCGAGGAGGTTCTTCGACTCGTACAGCCGGACGGTGCGGTCCTGGGCCATCACGATGGCCATGACGAACTCGTTGCCGCGGCGCAGGAGCTTCGGGTCGCGGAAGTCCTGGGAGCCGATGTCGATGACCGGGTTGCCGGCGTATCGCGCGAACGTCCGCCCCCCGTCGGTGCTGTATGCCAGCGACTGCCGCTGGATCTTCGTCTCCGGCGAGAAGCTGGTGTAGATCGCGACCATCGCCGGCTCGTCGAGGGTGCCGAACCCGGAGACGTTGTTCTCGTCGACGACGGCGCTGCCGGAGAGGACGAACTCCTCGTCGGTGCTCGGGATCGCGACGGGAAGCTCGGTCCACCCGACAAGGTCCGGGCTCACCGCGTGCCCCCAGGACGAGAACCCCGGCCACCACCCGCGGGAGTTGTGCTGGAAGAACAGGTGGTATTCACCGTCGTGGAACACCAGCCCGTTCGGATCGTTCATCCAGTTTCGGCGGGGGGTGAAATGCGCCAGCGGACGCGTGGAGGGATCGAAGGCCATTGCGTCGTCCTCATCTCGGAGTGAAGGAACCCGACACGTGTCAAGTGTGCCCGAAGCCGCCTGTCCAGGGGCCATCCTGAGCCGAGTCACGCGGCGGGCGGCGCCGTCGAGTCCCGTGCGCGCAGCGCGCAGGGGATCATCCGGACTTCAGGAGCGCCGTCGAGCCGCGGGAGGTCGGGCGCCTCGCCGGCGTCGAGGCCGAGCCGGAGCAGCACCGACCGCATCGCCTCCTCGCCCATCCGGAGCTGCGGCAGCGCGACGGTGGTCAGCGCGGGAACCATCTGGTCGGCGATGCCGAACTCGTCGTCATAGCCGACGATCGACAGGTCGTCCGGGATGCGCAGGCCGAGGCTCACCGCGGCCAGCACCATGCCGGCCGCGGCGCGGTCGATGCCCGCGATCAGGGCCGACGGCCTGTCGGCGTCGGCGACATCGAGGACGCGCATCGCGGCGGCATGTCCGGTGGTGATGTTCCAGCCGATGTACTGCACCCAGTCCTCGCGGACGGGCAGCCCCGCCGAGGCCATGGCCTGGCGGAAGCCCTGCTCGCGCCAGCTGGCCGCGGGCGTGGTGAAGCTGCCGCCGAGGAACGCGATCCTGGTGTGTCCCAGCTCGATCAGGTGCCGGGTGGCCGTGGCGCTGCCTCGGACCTCGTCGGGGATGAAGGCAGGAATGGGTTGGTCCGTCGGGTGCGCAGGGAAGCAGTGGGCGAGCGCCGACGGCACGGTGTGGAATCCCTGCGGCACGGCGATCGAGTTCAGCCCGGAGAGGACGTAGAGGAGGCCGTCGACGGTGCGGTCCAGCAGGGTGCGGACGGCGCCGACGGTGCGGTGCTCGTCGTTCGCGGTGTCGGTGGAGAGGGTGAGAAAGCCGAACCGTTCGGCCAGGGCGTTGGCGCCGGCGATGATCGCGCCGTCGAAAGCGCTGGTCACGGCCGCGTTGGACACCAGGCCGATGACGTGGGAGCGCTGGTCGCGCAGGCTCCGCGCGATCTGGTTGGGGCTGTACTCCAGCTGCCGCGCCGCCTCCCAGATGCGCTCCTGCGCCTCCTTCGACACGCTGCCGTCCGCGCGGCCGTTGAAGACCATCGACACCGCGCTGCGCGACGCCCGCGCCAACCGCGCCACGTCGAGAGCCGTCGCCTTCCGTGCCATGGCACGAATCCTAACCGGGAGGCCCTCCCCGGGGGCACAAGCGGGAGACCCTGAGCCATCGGAGCCGGGCCCGGCCTCCCTCCGCGAAGGCCGCCCTCCCGGTGCCCGCCGGAGCGGTCGTCGGCGTCGCCGATTTGACGAACCGACGCGATGTTTTGATAATGATTCTCATGTTGAAGCGTCTCCTCCTTCCCCTGAGCGCCGTGTTGCTCCTCTCCGCGTGCGGCGGGGCTCCCGACGGCGGCTCCCCCGCGGACTCCCCCAGCGGCGCGCCCGCCACGGGTTCCGCCAAGGTCGTCGCGGCGTTCTACCCGCTCGAGTGGGCCTCCTCCCAGATGCTGGGCGACGCGGGCACCGTCGACACCCTCACGGCCCCCCGCGTCGAGCCGCACGACCTCGAGCTCAGCCCGCGCCAGATCGCCTCGCTCGCCGACGCGGACCTCGTCGTCTACCTCAAGGGCTTCCAGCCCGCGGTCGACTCCGCCATCGAACAGTCGGGCGCGAAGAACGTCCTGGACGTGAGCGGCGTCGTCGACCTGCTGCCTCCCCCCGAGGGCCACTCGCACGACGAGGAGGGCGACGATCACGACGAGGCCGACCATGACGAGGAGGAGGGCCACGACGAGGACGGCCACGAGGAGGAGGGCCACGACCACGGCGACGTCGATCCCCACTTCTGGCAGGACCCGCAGCGCATGGCCGCCGTCGTCACGGCCCTCGAGGACAAGCTCGGCGCCGTCGTCCCCGACGCGGCGTCGTCGCTGACCGCCAACGCGGACGCCGTCGTCGCCGAGCTCACGAAGCTGGACGGCGAATTCACCTCCGGGCTCGCGTCGTGCGAGCGCGCCGAGTTCATCACCACCCACGAGGCGTTCAACTACCTCGCGCTGCGCTACGGGCTCACCGAGATCGGCATCTCCGGCATCAACCCCGACGCCGAGCCGTCGCCCGCCCGCATCGCGGAGATCCACGAAGAGGCCAAGGCGCACGGCGTGACCACGATCTTCTTCGAGACCCTCACCTCCCCCGCCGTCGCCGAGGCCATCGCCGGCGACCTCGGCCTGAAGACCGCCGTGATCGACCCGCTCGAGGGGGTGACCGAGAACTCGCCCGGGACGGACTACCCTTCGATCATGCGCGCGAACCTCGAAGCCCTGCGGGCGGCCAATGGCTGCCAGTGACCTCGTCGACGCCGAGGGCGTCTACGTCTTGCTCGACGGCATGCCCATCCTCCGCGACGTCCACGTCCGGGTCGCCCCGGGCGAGGCCGTCGCGCTGCTCGGGGGCAACGGATCCGGAAAGTCGACGCTGATCCGCACCCTCCTGGGGCTCATCCCGCACCAGGAGGGGCGGATCTCCCTGCTCGGCCAGCCGCTCGCCCAGTTCCACGACTGGCGCCGCGTCGGCTACGTGCCGCAGACCAGCGCCATCAACGTCGCCAACGCGACGGTGCGCGAGATCGTGTCGTCGGGCCGGTTGGCGCACCGGCACCCCTTCCGATGGGCGACCGCCGAGGACCGTGCCGCCATGGCCGACGCGCTGGAGCAGGTGGGCCTCGCCGGCCGCGCGCAGTGGCCGTTCGCCGCGCTCTCGGGCGGGCAGAAGCAGCGCGTGCTGATCGCGCGGGCGCTGGCCACCCGGCCGGACCTGATGGTGATGGACGAGCCGCTCGCCGGCGTCGACCTGCACAGCCAGGCCGGGCTCGCGCAGCTGCTGGGCGGCCTCCGCGACGCCGGCCTCGGCCTGCTCGTCGTCCTCCACGAGCGCGGCCCCATGGGCGACGTCCTCGACCGCACCGTGACGCTCTGCGACGGCCGGGTCGTCCCGGACGAGCACACGCACGCCGCCGAGGAGTGCGGCCCGCCCGCCGAGCCCTCCGCCGTCGGCCTCGTCGACCCGATCGCGGGGGTGATCTCGTGATCGACGTCCTCGCGCTCCCCTTCATGCAGCGCGCGCTGCTCGCCGCCATCCTCAGCGGGCTGATCGCGCCGGCCATCGGCACCTACATCGTGCAGCGGAAGATGAGCCTGCTGGGCGACGGCCTGGGCCACGTCGCGATCATGGGCGTCGGCCTCGCGCTCATGACCGGCTGGGCGCCCCTCCCCGTCGCCGTCGCGACCTGCGTCGTCGGCGCGGTGATCGTCGAGCTGCTGCGCCAGCACGGCAAGGCCTCGGGCGACCTCGGGCTCGCCATCCTCTTCTACGGCGGGCTCGCCTCTGGCGTGCTCATGGCGGGCATCGCCGGCCAGGGTGCCGGCGGGCTGTCGGCCTACCTGTTCGGCTCGCTGACGTCCGTCACCGACACCGACCTCTACGTCATCGTCGGCCTCGCCGTCGTGATCCTGGTACTCAGCATCGGGCTCGCCCCGCGGCTGTTCGCGGTCGCGGTGGACGAGGACTTCGCCCGCGTGCTCGGCATCCGCGTGAAGCTGCTCAACCTGCTCGTGGTGATCCTCGCGGCCGTGACCGTCACGGTCTCCATGCGCACCGTCGGCCTCCTGCTGATCAGCGCGCTCATGGTGATCCCGGTCGCCACCTCGCAGCAGGCCTTCGTCGGCTTCTACCCCGCGTTCTTCGGATCGATGGGCATCGGGGTGCTCGCGGCGGTGACCGGCACCGTCGGCTCCTTCTACCTGGACACCGCCACCGGCGCCACCATCGTCGTGACCGCCATCGCGCTGCTCGGGGTGAGTTGGCTGATCGGCTCGCGCTTGCGCCGCTCGGATCGGTTCATCCCGTTCGTCGAGGACCACGGCGCTCAGCCTCACCAGCCGGCCGAGGGCCACGACGACTCGCACGCGCACACCGCGGGAGTCAAGGTCATCCAGCACGGCGACCATCTAGACTACGTCCACGACGGGCACCGGCACGCCCGCCATGGAGACCACTATGACGAACATTAAGCCCGCCACGCGCCACACCTGGCAGCGCGCCGCGGTTCGCGACCTGCTCGAGGGCGGCGAGGAGTTCCGCACCGCGCAGCAGATCCACGATCGGCTACGCGACGAGGGCGCCCGCGTCGGCCTGGCGACGGTGTACCGCGCGCTGCAGTCGATGGCCGACGCCGGGGAGGTGGACGTGATCCGCACCCCCGAGGGCGAGGCCGCCTACCGGCACTGCTCCGAGGGCCACCACCACCACCTGGTCTGCCGCGGCTGCGGCTTCTCGGTCGAGATCGAGGCCACGTTCGTCGAGTCCTGGGCCGCCCAGATCGCCTCGCAGCACGGCTTCACCGACACGGGCCACGAACTCGAGCTGTTCGGCCTCTGCCGGGAGTGCGGTCAGCGCTCGAAGTAGGGCAACGACCGCAGCGCCCTGTCCAGGTGCCAGGTGGCGTAGGCGACGACCATCCCGTCGACGCGCTGGGCCACCGCGCGGTCGGCGGCCAGCGCCGCCTCCCACTCGCCGGCGAGCAGCGCGCCGATGTGCGCCGCCTCGGTCGGGCCCAGCTGGGCCGAACCCGACGTGCGGCAGGAGACGCACGCGGCGCCGCCGCCTTGGGGGGAGAACCAGCGCACGTCCATGTCGCCGCAGCCCGCGCACGCCGTCGTCGACACGGCGTAGCCGGCGACGGCCAGCGAGCGCAGCAGGTACGAGTCGACGATGAGCGGCGCGGGGCGGTCGCCTGCCTCGAGCGCCAGCAGCGCGCCGAGCAGGAGCCGGTACTGCTGCAGCGAGGGGACGCGCTCCTCCGCGACGAGCCGGTCGGCGGTCTCGACCAGCACCTCGGCCGCGGTGAACCGGGAGTAGTCCGCGCCCAGCTTGCTGGAGTGCAGCGCCTCCACCTGCGTCACCACCTCGAGCGCCCCGCGCCCCTCGGCGAACTGGATGTCGATGTGCTGGAACGGCTCGAGCCGGCCGCCGAACTTCGACGATGTGCGTCGGACGCCCTTCGCGACGGCGCGCACCTTGCCGTGCGCGCGCGTGAGCAGCGTGATGATGCGGTCGGCTTCGCCGAGCTGGTGCGTCCGCAGCACGACGGCTTCATCACGATAGGTGGGCACGCGTCGAGTCTAGAGGCCCCGCGGGCCACTAGGCTCGACCCGTGCCCACTCCTCGCCGCCGTCCGACCCCGCATCCGAGCGGCGCCACGGCGCCCGCGATCCCGGCCAAGGCGCTGCCGCGGCACGTCGCGATCGTGATGGACGGCAACGGGCGCTGGGCCAAGCAGCGGGGCCTCAAGCGGACCGAGGGCCACGCGATGGGCGAGGCGGCGCTGCTCGACGTCATCCACGGCGCCGTCGAGCTGGGCATCCCCTACCTGTCCGCGTACGCCTTCTCCACGGAGAACTGGAAGCGCTCCCCCGACGAGGTGCGCTGGTTGATGGGCTTCAACCGCGACGTGATCCACCGTCGGCGCGACGAGCTGAACGACCTGGGGGTCCGCATCCGCTGGGCGGGCCGCCGCCCCCGGCTGTGGGGCTCGGTGATCAAGGAGTTGGAGGTCGCCGAGGAGATGAGCAAGGGCAACGACACGCTGACCCTCCAGTTCTGCGTGAACTACGGCGGCCGCGCGGAGATCGTCGACGCCGCCCGCGAGATCGCGCGCCTCGCCCGGGCCGGGAAGCTCGACCCCGAACGACTGACCGAGGACCGGTTCGCGAAATTCCTCGACGAGCCGGATATCCCCGACGTCGACCTGTTCGTCCGCTCCTCCGGCGAGCAGCGCACATCGAACTTCCTGCTGTGGCAGTCGGCCTACGCCGAGCTGATCTTCCTCGACCGCCTCTGGCCGGACTTCGACCGCCGCGACCTCTGGGCCGCCGTCGAGCAGTACGCCACGCGCGACCGCCGCTTCGGCACCGCATAACACTCGTCCAGACGCCCCGACCAGCGTCAGGCGTCCAGGCGGTCGAACGCGGTCGCTCGGACGATGGCCGAGCCCGCGGCGTCGCTGGCGGCCAGGTCGACCTCGGCGGTGATCCGCCAGTCGTGGTCGCCGTCGGGGTCGTGAATGACCTGCGTCGCGGTCCAAGTCGTCGGTCCCTTGACGAGGCGGAAGAGGGCGGGGCCGCGGGCCTCCCCGTCGGCCAGGATCTCGTCGTGGTCGTCCCAGTAGCCAGCGAGCGCGTCGTCCCAGGCATCGCCGTCCATCAGCACCTCGAGCGGCGGCTCGGCGAGCCCTGCGGTCGCCGCCTCCAGCGCGCCGAGCTCCTCCCACCTGTCGCGCGCGGCCAGCTCGACGCGGCGGAACATGGCGGTGCGGATCATCGCGGTGAAGGCGCGCTCGTTGCCGGTGACCGGGCGAGGCGGGGGCGGCGGCGCGCCCTGCGCGGCGAGTTCGGCTGCGGCCGCGACCTTCTCGGGATCGGTGAGCGCCTCCCACTCGTCGAGCAGCGACGAGTCGGTCTGCCGCACCGTCTCCCCCAACCACTCGACAAGGTCGTCGAGGCTCTCGGTGCGGTAGTCGTCGGGGACGGTGTGTCTGAGCACCCGGTAGGCATCGGAGAGGTAGCGAAGGACCGTGCCCTCGCTGCGCTGCAGCTTGTAGGTGGAGATGAACGTGGTGAAGCTCGCCGCGCGCTCCCACATGTCGCGCACCACCGACTTCGGCGAGAGCTTCGCCCCCGCCAGCCACGGGTGCGACTGCACGTAGACGTCCAGCGCGTGCTCCAGCAGTTCGGCGAGCGGCTTGGGCCAGGTGACCTCCTCGAGCAGCTCCATCCGCTCGTCGTACTCGATCCCGTCCGCCTTCATCTGCGCGACCGCCTCGCCGCGCGCGACGTGCTGCTGCCCCAACAGCACCTGGAACGGGTCCTCGAGCACCGCCTCCATGACGGAGACGACATCGAGGTGGTAGGTCGGCGACTCCCGGTCGAGCAGGTCGAGCGAGGCGACGGCGAACGGAGCCAGCGGCTGGTTGAGGGCGAAGTCCTCGCCCACGCTGTCGGCCAGGGCGCACCAGCCGCCGTACGCGTCGGGCTCCGCGCGCTTGACCAGGACCCCGGAGGTGAGCAGGCCGCGCGTGAGCGCGAGCGCCCGGCGCTTCAGCGCGCGCCGCTTGTCTGTCGTCTCGTGCGACGAGTCGAGCAGCCTCTTCATGGCCTCGTAGCTGTCGCCGGGCCGCTGCGCGACGTTCAGCAGCATGCCGTGGGTCACTTGCATCCGCGAGACGAGGTTCTCGGGCTGCGCGACGATGATCCGCTCGTATGTCTCCTCGTTCCACGCGATGAACCCGTCGGGCGCCTTCTTCCGCACGACGCGCTTGCGCTTCTTCGGGTCGTCGCCGGCCTTGGCGAGCGCGCGCTCGTTCTCGATCACGTGCTCGGGCGCTTGGACGACGACGAAGCCGACGGTGTCGAACCCCGCCCGCCCCGCGCGCCCGGCGATCTGGTGGAACTCGCGCGACCGCAGCTTGCGCACGCGGGTGCCGTCGAACTTCGTCAACCCGGTGAACAGGACCGTGCGGATGGGGACGTTGATGCCGACGCCGAGGGTGTCGGTGCCGCAGATGACCTTGAGTAGGCCCTCCTGCGCGAGCTGCTCGACGAGGCGGCGATACTTGGGCAGCATGCCCGCGTGGTGCACGCCGATCCCCCGCTTGACGAGGCCGGAGAGGACCTTGCCGAAGCCCTTGCCGAAGCGGAAGGCGCCGACCTCCTCCGCGATGCGATCCGCGTCGTGACGGGTGATCAGGTTGACGCTGAGCAGGCTCTGCGCGCGCTCGAGGGCGTCGGCCTGGGTGAAGTGGACGATGTAGACGGGCGCCTTGTGCTCCTGGACGAGCTCCAGCACCTTCTCCTGCAGCGGCGTGACGGACCACTCGAACAGCAGCGGGACGGGGCGCTCGGCGTCGTCGATCAGGCTGGTGTCGCGGCCCGTGCGCTCGCTCAGCTGCTCGGCGAGCGCGGTCACGTCGCCCAGCGTGGCGCTCATCAGCAGGAACTGCGCCTGCGGCAGCTCCAGCAGGGGCACCTGCCAGGCCCAGCCGCGGTCGGGCTCGGAGTAGAAGTGGAACTCATCCGCGATGACCATGCCGACGTCTGCGCCCTCGCCCTCGCGGAGAGCGATGTTCGCGAGGACCTCGGCGGTGCAGCAGATGATCGGGGCGTCCGAGTTCACCGACGCATCGCCGGTGACCATGCCGACGTTGTCGGCGCCGAACACCTGGCACAGCGCGAAGAACTTCTCGCTGACGAGCGCCTTGATGGGCGCGGTGTAGAACGAGACCCGGTCGGTGGCGAGCGCCGCGAAGTGCGCCGCGAGCGCCACCATGGACTTTCCGGACCCCGTCGGCGTGGCGAGGATCAGGTTGTTGCCGCTGAACAGCTCGATCGACGCCTCGTCCTGGTGCGGGTAGAGCGAGATGCCCTGCGCCTCGGCCCACGCGGCGAAGTGCGCGTAGAGGGTGTCGGCGTCACCGGAGACGCGGTCGGTGAGCTTGGGCATGAGTGCCACCCTATCGCCCGCCTCCATCGCCGCTCTCACACGTAGCGCGGTTGCCCGTGTCTGTTTTCACCGGACCTTCTCGTCAGTGCGGTTGCGTGTGTCCCTATACGGATACTGGCAACCGCAATGACGACGAACCGGTAACAAGCCCGACATAAGCCACCGCAGTAGGCCGGTTCAGGCCGCCGCCGACGCTAACGCGGCGGCGGTCCCGGGCGCACGGCAGCCGGGAGAGCAACGCTTCACCGTCCCGGTCCAACCCCCGGTTCGTAGTCCGCTCGCGACCTGACCAGCCACCAGACACGACGTGTTGTGGACGTGCGGCCAGCGGTACCGCAGCGTGATCTCCTCACAGACGAGCAGGACGTCGTTGTCACGCAACACATCATCATCGGTAGCCCGGCCAGGGTGGGCGAGCTCCCCATCCAACTCGACACGAACCCCGTACTCCGCGTACCAGGAGTCGGACCTGATCCACCGCCCTCGAATCCGCTCCCACTTCTGCCGCACCGAACGCGGCAG
>DAONOU010000042.1:0-13655 GCA_035409265.1 Arachnia sp.
CCGTCACCTCGAAGCAGGCCGACGGCGTCATCGCCGGCATGTCGATCACGGACGAACGCAGGGAGATCTTCGACTTCTCGGACCCCTACTTCTCGTCCGGGGTGCAGATGGCCGTCCGCGCCGACAACGACGCGATCTCGAGCTACGAGGACCTCCGCGGAACGACGGTGGTCGCGAAGACCGGCTCCGAGGGCCTCCGGTTCGCCGAGTCCATCGCCGAGCAGTACGGCTTCACCGTCAAGGCCCTCGACAAGGCCGACACCATGTACGCCGAGGTCACCACCGGCAACGCCGCGGCCGTCTTCGACGACTACCCGGTGCTGGCCTACGGCATCGAGCAGGGCAACGGCCTCAAGGTGGTGACCCCGAAGGAGCAGGGCTCCAGCTACGGGTTCGCCGTCCTCAAGGGGAGCAACCCCGAACTCCTGGCGGCCTTCAACGCCGGCTTGGCCGAGATGAGGGCCGACGGCTCCTACCACGAGCTCCTGGTGAGATACCTCGGCGTCAACGCCCCGGCGGACGACACCCCGGTCGAGGGCGTCGAGGGGAAGACCTTCGTGATCGCCACCGACACCACCTTCGCGCCGTTCGTGTTCCGCGACGCCTCCGGCAATCTCGTCGGCATCGACATGGACATCATCCGCGAGGTCGCCAAGCGCCAGGGCTTCGAGATCGACATCCGGTCGCTCGGCTTCGACGCCGCGCTCCAGGCCGTCACCTCGAGACAGGCCGACGGCGTCATCGCCGGGATGTCGATCACGGACGAACGCAGAGAGGTCTTCGACTTCTCCGATCCGTACTTCGACTCCGGCGTGCAGATGGCCGTCCGCGCCGACGACGACACCGTCGCCGGCTACGAGGACCTCGATGGCCTGACCGTGGTCGCCAAGACCGGCTCCGAGGGCCTCCGGTTCGCGCAGTCCATCGCCGAGCAGTACGGCTTCACCGTCAAGGCCCTCGACAAGGCCGACACCATGTACGCCGAGGTCACCACCGGCAACGCCGCGGCCGTCTTCGACGACTTCCCCGTCCTCGCCTACGGCATCAACCAGGGCAACGGCCTCAAGATCGTCACGCCCAAGGAGCAGGGCTCCAGCTACGGGTTCGCCGTCCTCAAGGGCCACAACCCCGAGCTCCTGGCCGCCTTCAACGCGGGGCTCTCGGGGATGAAGACCGACGGCACCTACCAGCAGATTCTCGACACCTACCTGGCGGCGCCCGAGAACGCCGCGGGACCGCTGTCGTTCTGGGAGCTGCTCGTCGAGAGCATGCCCGCGCTGCTGAAGGGCCTCGCCATGACGCTGGCCGCCACGGCCCTCTCGCTGGCGTTCGCGTCCGCGCTGGGCGTCGTGTTCGGCTTCCTCAGGGTCAGCGGAAAGAAGGTCCTTGAGGTGATCGCCAGCACCTACGTGGCGATCTTCCGCGGCACGCCGCTGCTCGTCCAGGCGTTCTTCTTCTACTTCGGCCTGCCCGCC
Source organism: Arachnia sp. (assembly GCA_035409265.1). Taxonomy (GTDB): domain Bacteria; phylum Actinomycetota; class Actinomycetes; order Propionibacteriales; family Propionibacteriaceae; genus Arachnia. The sequence continues at coordinate 1,476 of DAONOU010000042.1, forward strand.
GCGCTCGGCGTGCAGATCGACGTGTTCACCGCGGGCGTGCTGACGCTCTCGCTGAACGCGGGCGCTTACATGACCGAGATCGTGCGCGGCGGCATCCAGTCGGTGGACACCGGCCAGATGGAGGCCTCGCGCTCGCTCGGCCTGAACTGGATGCAGTCGATGCGCAAGATCGTCGTGCCGCAGGCCGTGAAGATCATGACGCCGTCGTTCATCAACCAGTTCGTGATCACGCTGAAGGACACCTCGCTGCTCGCGGTCCTCGGCTTCGCCGAGCTGACCTATCAGGGCCAGCAGATCATCGCCCGCAACTTCAGGAGCTTCGACATGTGGCTCATCGTCGGGGCCATGTACTTCATCGTCATCTTCGCCCTGACGAACCTGTCCAACGCGATCGACAAGAGGATCAACAAGTGAGCGAGACAACGACCGACCCGATCATCGTGGTCGAGGACCTGCACAAGTCCTTCGGATCGAACGAGGTGCTCAAGGGCATCTCCACCACCGTCAACCGGGGCGAGGTGGTCGCCGTCATCGGCCCCTCCGGCTCCGGCAAGTCGACGTTCCTGCGCTGCCTCAACCTGCTCGAGGACGTGACCTCCGGGAGTGTGAAGGTCGAGGGCATCGACCTGACGGACCGCGGCACCGACATCAACCAGGTGCGGCAGAAGATCGGCATGGTCTTCCAGCACTTCAACCTCTTCCCGCACAAGACGGTGGCCGAGAACATCATGCTGGCTCCCGTGCTGCTGAAGAAGATGACCCCGGCCCAGGGGCGCGAGCGCGTGGCGGACCTGCTGGGCCAGGTGAAGCTCTCCGACAAGGTCGACGCCCGCCCGGCGCAGCTCTCGGGCGGGCAGCAGCAGCGCGTCGCGATCGCGCGCGCCCTCGCGATGGAACCCAAGCTGATGCTCTTCGACGAGCCCACCTCGGCGCTCGACCCGGAGATGGTCGGCGAGGTGCTCGACGTCATGAAGACCCTCGCCTCCGAGGGGATGACGATGGTGGTGGTGACCCACGAGATGGGCTTCGCCCGCGAGGTGAGCGACCGGCTGATCTTCATGGCCGACGGCGTGATCATCGAGGAGGGCGACCCGCGCGCGATCCTGTCCGACCCGCAGGAGGAGCGGACCAAGGACTTCCTGTCCAAGGTCCTCTGACCGACGCGAACGGGCTCCGACCGGCATGGCCTTTGCCGGTTGGAGCCCGTTGGTGGTTCCGCGGATAGCGGTTCCTCGGGTCAGTCGAGGAGGGTGCGATCCGACAGGCTTGCGCCCTTGATCTTCGAGAACTCCTCGAGCAAGGCCTCGGCGGTGATGGTGCGCTTCGCGGCCTCGTCGACCTCGAGGACCACGCGGCCCTCGTGCATCATGATCAGCCGGTTGCCCAGCTCGATGGCCTGGTGCATGTTGTGCGTCACCATCAACGCGGTGAGGCCGTGCCCGCCGACGAGCTCGCCGGTGAGGCGCGTGATCAGCTCGGCGCGCGATGGGTCGAGGGCCGCGGTGTGCTCGTCGAGCAGGAGGATCGACGGCTTCTCGTAGGCCGCCATCAACAGGCTCAGCGCCTGGCGCTGGCCGCCGGACAGCATGCCGACGCGCATCTGGAGGCGGTTCTCCAGCCCGAGGTCGAGCTGCGTCAGCGCCTGCCGGTACTCCTCGCGCTTTTCCTTCGTGACCGCGAGGCCGAGGCCGCGGCGCTTGCCCCTGGAGAACGCCACGGCGAGGTTCTCCTCGATCGTCAGGTGCGGCGAGGTGCCCGCCATCGGGTCCTGGAACACCCGGGCCACCCAGCGGGCGCGCGCGTGCTCCGGCGTGCGGGTGACGTCCTTGCCGTCGATGAGGATGCGGCCGCCGTCGGGCGTGTAGCGCCCGGCGATGACGTTCAGCATCGTCGACTTGCCCGCGCCGTTGGAGCCGATGACGGTGACGAAGTCGCCCTCGTTCAGGCTCAGCGACAGCGCGTCGAGAGCGGTGCGTTCGTTGACGGTTCCGGGGAAGAACCGCTTCGTGATCCCGTCCAGCTGCAGCATCAGTTGCCTCCCGCCGCGAGGGCCTTCTGGGCGCGGCGCTTGACGCGCAGCTGCTTGAGCGGGCCGAAGTTCGGCAGCACGAGCGCGAGCACCACGAGCACGGCCGAGATGAGCTTCATGTCGTTGGGGTCGAGGCCGGCGCTGAGGGCGGCCTGGATGATCGAGCGGTAGATGACCGAGCCGAGCGCGGCGGCCAGGATGGCCTGCCACACGGCGGTCATGCCGAAGATGGCCTGGCCGACGATCACCGAGGCCAGGCCCGCGACGATCAGGCCGATGCCCATCGAGATGTCCGCGAATCCCGTGTACTGCGCCATCAGCGAGCCGCACAGGGCGACGAGGCCGTTGGACAGCGCGAGGCCGACGATCTTCGTCGCTCCGGTGTTGATGCCCTGCGAGCGGGCCATCAGCTCGTTGTCGCCGGTGGCCCGCAGTGCCACGCCGTAGCTGGTTCCGAGGAACCAGTACAGCAGCAGTCCGATCACCACGATGAGGACCGCGAGGATCGCCACGGAGACCCAGGTGCGCAGCAGTTCCGCCTCCTTCATTCCCGAGAAGACGGTCGTCGAGCGCATCAGGGGCAGGTTGGCCTTGCCCATGATGCGCAGGTTGATCGAGTAGAGGGCGATCTGGGTGAGGATGCCCGCCAGCAGCGGGTTGATCCCTCCCCAGACGTGCAGCAGCCCCGTGATCACGCCGGCGAGCATGCCCGAGACGATCGCCAGCGGGATCGCCAGGTAGAAGGGCACGCCGTTCACGATCAGGATCGCGGTCACGGCCGCCCCCGTCGTGTACGAGCCGTCCACCGTCAGGTCGGGGAAGTCGAGCACCCGGTATGTCAGGTACACGCCCAACGACATGATGGCGAAGAGCAGGCCGAGCTCGATCGCGATGACCACGGGGCTCTCCGCCTCAGAACTTCTTGGTCGCGCGCGAGACGATGGACTCCGGCAGGGTGAACCCCTGCGCGGTGGCGCCCGCCTCGTTGACGAACAGGTCGAACTCCTTCTGGGTCTCGACCGGGATCTCGCTGGCCTTGGTGCCACCCAGCATCTTCACCAGGATCTTGGCGGCATCGCGGCCCTGCTGCGTGTAGTTGACCGACAGGCCCGCGGCCGCGCCGCGCTCCATCGTCGACTCGTCGGACGCGAACACCGGGGTGCCCTTGTCCTCGGCCACCTGGATCACGGACTCCGCCGCGGAGACCACGGCGTTGTCGGTCGGGATCAGGTACGCGTCGACGTTCAGCGACTCGGCCGCCTGCTGCACCTCGTTGGTGTTGGTGATGGTGGCGGTCTTGATCTCGAACCCGAGGTCGGTGGCGTACTTCTCGGCCTCCGCGACCTGCACCTCGGAGTTCACCTCGCCCGAGGAGTAGACGATGCCGACGGTCTTGGCCTCCGGCAGCGCCTCGCGGATCAGCTCGAGCTGCTCCTTCATCGGGTTGAGGTCGGAGGCGCCGGTGACGTTGCCGTCCGGCGCGTCCCACGAGGAGACGAGCTCGGCGGCCACCGGGTCGGTGACCGCGGAGAACACGATGGGGCGATCGGTGATGGCGGCGGCAAGCGCCTGCGCCGACGGCGTCGCGATGCCGTAGAAGGCGTCGTAGTCGGACGACGCGAAGGTGCCGACGATGCTGGTCAGCGTGCCCTGGTCGGCCTGCGGGTTCTGCGAGTCGATGGTGAGGTTCTCGCCCTCCACGTACCCGGCGGCCTTGAGCTCCTCGACGAAGCCGGCGTAGGCGGCGTCGAGCGCCGGGTGGGTGACGAAGGTGATGGCGCCGATCTTGACGGCCGCGGGGGCCCCGCCGCCGCTGGTCTCCGTCGGGGCCGGGGTGTTGGCGCCGGTCGTCTGGGTCGGCGCGGGGGTGCCGCCGCCGCACGCGGACAGCGCGAGCGCGGCGATCGCCGCTCCCGCAACAAGTGCCTTGAGCTTCATGACTCTCCTTGGTTCGTCAAACAGGTAAATGTGGGTACACAGTAATTGGGGTGAGGCGCCTCGCCCGCCAACGCCTCGGTTTCAGACGGCGGCCACGCGGCTCAGACGGTGTGGTCCGCGTCGGCAAGTACGTCGGCCGGGATCTCGACACCCATCCGCTTCGCCGCCTCCGGGTTCACGGTGAACTCCAACGACTCCTGGATCTCCACGGGGGTCGTCGCGGGGTCGGCGCCCTTCAGGATCTTCACGGCGATCTTCGCGGTCTGCACGCCCTGAGCCTTGTAGTCGGTGGCGAGGCTGGCTGCCGCTCCGCGCACGACGGAGTCGGCGTCGGAGGTGAAGAGCAGGCTGCCCTTCTGCTCCGCCGCCTGCACGACGGACTCGATGGCGCTGACCACGGTGTTGTCGTTGCCCACCCAGTACGCGTCGACGTCGAGCGACTCCGCGGCCTGGGCCACCTCGGCGGAGTCGGTGACGGTCACCGTCTTCACCTCGATGTCGCGGGCCTTCGCCGCCTGCGACATCGCGGCGGCCTGGAACTCGGCGTTGATCTCCTTGGACGTGTACACGATGCCCAGCGTCTTGAGTCCCGGGAGGATCTGCTGCAGGCGGTCGAGCTGCTGCTCCGGCGGGATCTGATCGGAGGTGCCGGTGACGTTGTGACCAGGCTTCTCCATCGAGTCGACGAGCCCCGCGCCGACGGGCTCGGTCACGGAGGCGAACACGATCGGGCGGTCCGAGACGGCCTGCGCCAGCGCCTGCGTCGGCGGCGTCGCGATCGTCAGGAACAGGTCGTAGCTGCTCGACGCGAACGCCGAGGTGATGTTGGCGAGGGTCTGCTGGTCGCCCTGCGGGTTCTGGAAGTCGAGCTTCAGGTTCTTGCCCTCGACGTAGCCGGCCTCCGCGAGACCCTCCGTGAAGCCCTCGTAGATCGCGTCGAGCGAGGGGTGCGACACGATGGTCACGGCGCCGATCTCGACGGTCGCGTCTTGGTCCTGACCACAGCCCGTCAGCAACAGCGCGGACAGTGCGGCTCCGGCAAGGAAACGGCGCAGCATCGGGGGCTCCTCTCGGTACGGTGCCCCACCCTACTGGGAGGCACCCGCAAAAAGTGAACGAGGGGCTCCTCCCGGAACCCCTCGCCCAATGACCTGGCTAGGCCTTCACTTGGCCTCGGCCTCGGTGGCCTCCTCGACAGCCTCTTCGACCTCGGCGGCTTCCTCGACGACCGGCTCGGCCTTCTTCTCGGTCGTGGCGGGCTTCGCGGCGGGCTTGGCCTTCGGCGTCACCGGCTCGGTGATGATCTCGATGATCGCCATCGGGGCGTTGTCGCCCTTGCGGGGGCCGATCTTCGTGATGCGGGTGTAGCCGCCCTCGCGGTCGGCGAGCGCCGGGGCGACCTCGTCGAACAGCTTCTTCACGAGGCGATCCTCGGGGGCCGAGTTCTTCTTGTCGAAGAGGGTCGCGAGCACGAGGCGACGCGAGTGCAGGTCGCCGCGCTTGGCCTTGGTGATGACCTTCTCGGCGAGGGGCTGCACGCGGCGGGCCTTGGTCTCGGTCGTGGTGATGCGACCGTGCTCGATGAGCTGACCGGTCAGGTTGCGCAGCATCATGCGCTCGTGCGTGGCGCTGCCGCCCAGGCGGGCGCCCTTGGTTGGCTTGGGCATTGCTTGAACTCCAGTTGGTTAGGTGTGGGCGGTCAGTACTGCTCGGTCTCGGCGAAGTCCGAGTCCTCGTCGTAGCGCTCGATGGCCTGCAGCGGGTCGAAGCCCGGGTGCGAGTCGCGCAGCGCGAGGCCGAGGCCGGCGAGGGTCTCCTTGACCTCGTCGATCGACTTCGAGCCGAAGTTGCGGATGTCGAGCAGGTCCTCCTCGCTGCGGGCGACGAGCTCACCGACGGTGTGGATGCCCTCGCGCTTGAGGCAGTTGTAGGAGCGGACCGACAGGTCGAGGTCCTCGACCGGCAGGTTCAGCGACTCGGTGATCTGCTCGTCGACGGGCGACGGGCCGATCTCGATGCCCTCGGCCTCGACGTTCAGCTCGCGGGCGAGGCCGAACAGCTCGACCAGCGTGCGGCCGGCCGAGGCGACGGCGTCGCGGGGCGCGATCGAGCTCTTGGTCTCGACGTCGATGATCAGACGATCGAAGTCGGTGCGCTGGGCGACGCGGGTCGCCTCGACCTTGTAGGTGACCTTGAGCACCGGCGAGTAGATCGAGTCCACCGGGATGCGGCCGATCTCGGCCTCCGGGTCCTTGTTCTGCACCGCGGACACGTAGCCGCGCCCGCGCTCGACGACGAGCTCCATCTCGAGCTTGCCGTGGTCGTTCAGCGTGGCGATGTGCAGGTCCGGGTTGTGGATCTCCACGCCCGCCGGGGGCTGGATGTCGCCCGCGGTGACCGCGCCGGCGCCGGCCTTGCGCAGGTACATGACCACCGGCTCGTCCTCCTCGGAGGAGAGCACGAGGCCCTTGAGGTTGAGGATGATCTCGGTGACGTCCTCGACGACGCCCTCCAGGGTGGAGAACTCGTGCTGGTTGCCCTCGATCTTGATGCTGGTCACGGCCGCGCCCGGGATGGACGACAGCAGGGTGCGGCGCAGCGAGTTGCCGAGCGTGTAGCCGAAGCCGGGCTCCAGCGGCTCGATGACGAACCGCGAGCGGAAGTCGGAGACGACCTCCTCGGAGAGGGTCGGGCGCTGAGCGATGAGCATTGACTTTCCTTCCCGCGCCAACCGCTATCTGATGGCGCGAACTTTGGTAGGGGTGGCCCCGAACGGGCCGGGATCGCCGTCGACCGGTTTCCCGGCCGACGGCGAACGCGTCAGATCACTTCGAGTAGAGCTCGACGATCATCTGCTCAGCCACGTCGATCGCGATCTGCTCGCGGACGGGGAGCTGGTGGACCAGGATGCGCATCCGGTTGGGGCGCGCCTCGAGCCACGCCGGGACGGCGCGCTCGCCGTGGGTCTCACGGGCGATGATGAACGGGGTCAGGTTCAGCGACTTGTCGGCGACGTCGATGATGTCGTGCGCGCGGACGCGGTACGACGGGATGTCGACGCGGCCGCCGTTGACGAGGAAGTGGCCGTGCACGACGAGCTGACGCGCCTGACGGCGGGTCGCGGCGAAGCCTGCGCGGTACACGACGTTGTCGAGACGCGACTCGAGGATCTGCAGCAGACGGTCACCGGTCTTGCCGGGGTGACGGTCGGCCTCCTCGTAGTAGCGACGGAACTGCTTCTCCAGCACGCCGTACGCGTAGCGAGCCTTCTGCTTCTCCTTGAGCTGCAGCGAGTACTCGGAGTCCTTGGTACGGCCGCGGCCGTGGACACCCGGGGGGTACGGGCGGCGCTCGAAGGCCTTGTCGTTGCCGACGAGGTCAGTCCCGAGACGACGGGACTTCTTGGTCATTGGGCCGGTGTAACGAGCCATGGTGTTAGTCCTTTACTCTCGGGCTCAGACGCGACGGCGCTTGGGCGGACGGCAGCCGTTGTGCGGCACCGGGGTCACGTCGGAGATCGCGCCAACCTCGAGGCCGACGGCGCCGAGCGAGCGGATCGCGGTCTCACGGCCGGAGCCGGGACCCTTGACGAACACGTCGACGCGCTTCATGCCGTGCTCCATGGCGCGGCGACCCGCGGCCTCGGCGGCCATCTGGGCGGCGAACGGCGTCGACTTGCGGGAGCCCTTGAAGCCGACGGTGCCGGCGGAGGCCCAGGAGATCACGGCGCCGTTGGGGTCGGTGATCGAGATGATGGTGTTGTTGAAGGTGCTCTTGATGTGCGCCTGGCCGGCGAGCACGTTCTTCTTTTCCTTGCGGCGCACCTTGGTCTTGGCGGCCGCCTTGCGGCTTGCAGTAGCCATTAAGTCTTTACTCCTTGAGTCCTAGAGAGGCCCGACCCGTCAGGGTCAGCGCGCCTTCTTCTTGCCAGCGACGGCCTTCTTCTTGCCCTTGCGGGTGCGCGCGTTGGTGCGGGTGCGCTGACCACGAACCGGGAGCCCGCTGCGGTGGCGGCGGCCCTGGTAGTTGCCGATCTCGACCTTGCGACGGATGTCGGCGGCGACGCTGCGGCGCAGGTCACCCTCGGTCTCGTAGTTGGCCTCAATGTGGTCGCGCAGCGCGACGAGCTGGTCGTCGGTCAGCTGGTGGACTCGGAGATCGCCGCTCACACCGGTGGCGGCGAGGGTCTCGGCGGCACGGGTCTTGCCGATGCCGAAGATGTAGGTCAGTGCAACCTCGAGGCGCTTTTCGCGCGGGAGGTCGACACCAATGAGGCGTGCCATCAGGCGGTACCTTTCCAAAGTTTCGGTCCCTGCCCTTTCGGGGCTGGTCTCAGGACCGCGAAGGTGTGTGGCGTGACGCGTCCCCGCCGCCTGTGGTGCCTCTGGGGCGCCGACGGGGCCTTGGCCTTCGTCCAAGGGTGGGGGTCCTCGAGGGACCCGTGCGTGCACGTTGCTTCAGTTGTCGGCGGAGCGGGGAAGCTCTCCCTCTTCCGCGGTGTTCTACTCGCCCGAGGCCTGGGGCCTCAGGGTCAGCCCTGCCGCTGCTTGTGGCGCGGGTTGTCGCAGATCACCATCACACGACCGTGCCGGCGGATGACCTTGCACTTGTCGCAGATCTTCTTGACGCTCGGCTGAACCTTCATTCGAGCAACCTTTTCAATCGGCGACTGGGAGCGCGAACGCTCCCAATCTGGCGGTGGAATGAGTGGCCGTCGAACGCCCACGCAAATCCGGGGGTGGTGACGACCGAAGATAGACTCTATACGAGTCGGCGTCGAACGGCAAATGCACGTCGACGCGAATGGGCCCCCATTCCCAGAGGGAATGGGGGCCCAGTTTTCACTTCACCCCGCCCCGGCTAGGCCGAGACGAAGATCCGGATCAGCGGTTGAAGATCGCGGCGATCTCGTCGTGAACCGACTTGGCCATCGCGCCGGTGCCACCGAAGGTGAACACGCGGTCGTTCGAGTCGACGGCGTCGTTGAGGTACGACGCGGTGACCGGGCTCAGCTTGTTGGGAAGCGTGAGCAGCAGCGGGCCGTCGGCGTTGGCGATGTAGGCCGAGGCCACCAGCGCGTCGGCGTAGGTCACGCCGGACACCACGGCGAAGTTCTGCGTCGCGAGCGCGTCGTCCGAGTTCACCAGGTCGAATTCGCCACGAGCAGCCAGAGCGGCGGTCTCGAAGCGGTTGGCGCCCACGTACTTCTTGGCCAGACGGATGTCGTACTTGGCGGCGGCACGAGCCGAGGGACCGCCAACGGCGATGGTCTCGTTCGTGTTGACCTTCCAGCCGTTGTCGTTGATCCACGTGCGCAGCGCGATGATGTACTCATCGGTGAAGCCGCGACGATCGAGCTCCTCGCCCTGGGTCAGCAGGACGATGCCGTCGTTGTTGGCAGCGGCCGCGCCACCCGACAGGGCGTCGGCGAAGTCGAGGCCCGTGGTGAGGTAGACGTTGGCGTCCTCCGTATCGTTACCGGAGTCGATGCCGTAGGCGTTCAGCGTGACGCTGGCGATGTTGACGGCCGTCTGGTAACGGTCGACGCCCTGGTAGCGCAGCGTGCTGACCTTGTTACCAAGCACGTCATCGATCGCGTTCTCGACGTTGTGCGACAGGGCGTTGGTGCCGCCCAGCAGGTGCACGTAGGTCTTGCCGTTGCCGCTCACGGTGCCGGCGAGGCGAGCGATCTCGTTCTTAACGCGGGGGTCAAGCGAGTCGGTGGGGTTGATCAGCACCGGGGCGTTGAGCACGTCGGCCAGCGGGGAGGCCGCGATGGCGTCCGGGAAGTCGTCCGAGCGCGCGACGATGATGTGCACGTCCTTGTTGACGACGGTCTCCCGCGCGACGGTCGAGGTGCAGGTGAAGTGGCGGGTCTCCGGCTGCCACTCGCGGCCGTTCCAAACCCAAGCAGTGTAGGACTGCACCTGGGTCTCGCCTGCGGCCGCGTTGGTCTCAGTGCCCTGGATGCCCCAGCGAGCCGCCACACCCCAGGGGTCTCCGGGGATGGTGCACTCCCAGTAGTTCTGGCCCGCAACAACCTCCCTCACGACGCCCCACGAGCGGGACTGCGAGGCGAGGACGGCGGTGGAGATGCGATCCTTGTCGGCGATGCGGTGGATACCGCGGGACGGGATCGACGGCGTGAAAGCACCGTCGGCGTCGTCGACGGCCGCGAAAGCGAGCGGCGTCATGGTCAGTGTGAGCGCGCCGGCAGCAGCAGCAGCAGCGAGTCCACGAATCTTCTTGCCCATATGAGCAATCCTCCTAGCTCAGGATGTGAACAGAGTGTCCCCTGGGCCCCGAGTACGAACGGTCGAAATCGCAGGAGACGGCTCCGGTCGAGATTGGCACGAACCGGAACTCAGGAGTGACACTACAGGCCGTCCGAGGCCGGATGCAACTCGGGGTTGAGTTTCGAATGGAATCTGTCCTGCACGCGCGGTCGTCAGCGCCCTGGCTTGGGGCTTCGCTCGGCAGCGCCGCCGTGGCGCAAGAGGTGAAGTACTACTTGAGGGTTCCACGGAGGGCCCTTCTTGGCCCCTGCTCCGCCGCGGCCGACAGCGCTTGGTTGCACGGCCTCGGCCTCGCTGTAGCCCGATGCGGGTTGCCGGGCCGGGGACGAGGCATTATAATGCGCAATGCCTCCATCAGCGGCGTTGGTTTCGGCTGTTTCGAGGAAATGCCGCGGAGTCGCTTCAGGATGGCGACGGCGCAAAGGGCCTCAACCGATCTCCGGTTGAGGCCCTATCTGCATCGCGACCGACGCCAGGGTGGGGCGAAGGGTCAGAAGTTCAGCAGGTCGTTGATCGCGGCATGCACCGCGTTGTCCATGGCCCCGGGGCCACCGAAGGTGAACACACGGTCGTGCGAGTCGGCCACCGAGCCGAGGTACTTGCCCGTCACCGCGCTAAGCTTACCCGGATGGGTCAGCAGCAGCGGGCCGTCCGCGTTCGCGATGTAGCCCGAGGCCACCAGCGCGTCGGCGTAGGTCACGCCGGACACCACCGCGAAGTTCTGCGTGTGCGTCGCGGACTTCTTCATGGAGAACTCGCCCTTGGCCGTCTTGGCTGCGGTATCGAAGCGGTCCTTACCCACGTACTCCTTCGCCAGGCGAATGTCGAGCGCCGCCGCCGCACGCGCCGAAGGGCCGCCCACCGCGATGGTCTCTGTCGTGTTCTGGGTCAGGCCATCATTGACCCACGTGCGCAGCGACATGAGGTACTTCTCGGTGAAGCCGCGCCGGTCAAGCTTCTCCCCCGCCGTGAGCAGGACCACGCCGTCGTTGTTCGCGGCGGCGGCGCCGCCGGCGAGGGCGTCGGCGAAGTCGAGGCCGGTCGTCAAGTAGACGTTGGCATCCTGGACTCCGGCGCCGGAGTCGATCCCGTAGACGGTCAACGCGACGCTCGAGATGGCCACCGCCGTCTGGTAGCGGTCGATGCCCTGGTAGCGCAGCGTGTGCTCCTTGTCGCCGAGCACCCCGTCGATCGCCTTCTCGACGCCATGCGACAGCGCGTTGGTGCCGCCGAGCAGGTGCACGTAGACCTCGCCGCCACCGGTCGCGGTGGCCTTGAGCCGCGCGATCTCCTCCTTCACCCGCGCGTCGAGCTTGGCCGTGGGGTTGATGAGGACCGGCGCGTTGAGTACATCGGCCAGCGGGGAAGCCGCGATGGCATCCGGGAAGTCGTCAGAGCGCGCGACGATGACGTGCACGTCACGGCGCACGATCTCCTTCGTGGCGACCGTCGCGGTGCAGGTGAACCGCCTGGTCTCGGCCCTCTCGCCCGGCCACGCGGTGTATTCGACCACCTTCGTGGCCCCGGCCTGGGTATTGGCGGGTACCGCCGTGCCCTGTATCCGGGAGCGGGCTACGAGGCCCCACGCGTCGCCCGGAATGGTGCACTCCCAGTAGAGGCTCCCTGGAGCCACCTTCTTGACGACGCCCCAGGTCCGCGACTGCGAGGCCTTGACCGCGGTGGAGATCCGGTCCTTGTCGGCGATCCGGTGCAGGCCGGGCGTTGCGACGTTGGGCTTGAAGTCGGCGTCTGAGTTGTCGGGCGCCGCGAGGGCCTGCGGCGCCATGGTCAGCGTAAGCGCACCGGCTGCGAGTGCAGCCGCCGCGCCACGGAACTTCTTGGTCATGGGGAAATCCTCCTAGGGAAACGCTGATTAATCGGCGAGCCTGGGATTTGATGGGCCGGCCTGGTCTGTCG
>DAONOU010000043.1:0-13524 GCA_035409265.1 Arachnia sp.
GGCCAGGGCTACCCCGGCCCGCCGGTCCCCGCCGTGACCCCGGTTGCGATGCCGGCGCCGCCCTCGCCCCCGGTCGTTCCGCCGCCCGCGTTCCCGGCGGCCCCGCCACCCCCATCCCCGGCCGCCCCGCCCGCGCCGACGGCCGCCCCTGCCGCCAGCCCCTTCGCGCCGCCCAACCCCTGGGCGCGCCCCGACGAGCAGGAGCCCGCCGCCGCGCCCCCGGTGGCCCCGCCGGCGCCGGCCGCTAACCCCTTCGCGCCCCCTACCGCGGCGCAGGCGGCCCCCGTTCCGCCCCCGTTCGCGGCGCCCCCCGTCGTCGCCCCGGCCGCGTCGTTCCTCGACGACCGCACGGTGGTGGAGCCGGAGGAGGACCGGACGCTCGTCGTCGTGCTCGACGACGGGCAGGAGATCCGCGTCGACGGGCCGGTGGTGCTGGGCCGCAACCCCGTCCCTCCCGCCGCCTACCCGCAGGCGCGGCCGGTCCAGGTGCAGGACGCGTCGATGCGGATGTCGAAGACCCATCTCGTTCTCGTCCCCTCCGGATCCGGCGTCGGCTTCGTCGACGTGGGTGCCACCAACGGCGTCTCCGTGGAGCTCGACGAGGGCTTGGCCAAGGTCGCCCCGCAGCAGGTGCACGAGCTGCCCGCCGGCGTGGTCGTGCACTTCGGCGGCCGATCGCTGCGGGTGCCGCGGTGACCGAGCCCCAGCTCGAGGTCGCGTTCGGCGCCGCGTCGCACCAGGGGCTGGTGCGCGGAGCCAACGAGGACTCCTACCTCACGGCGCCGCCGGTGTTCCTGGTGGCCGACGGCATGGGCGGCCACTCGGACGGCGAGCTGGCCTCGCGGGCCGTCGTGGACGCCTTCTCCGGGCTGTCCAGCCGGCGCTGGCTCACCCCCGACCTGCTGGTGGACGCGGTGGCGCGGGCGGCGTCGACGGTGTCCGGCCTGCACGCGGACGGGCGCAGGCCCGGGTCGACCCTCACCGGGGTCGGGCTGACCCAGCAGGGGGGCCTGCCCTGCTGGCTGGTCTTCAACATCGGCGACTCCCGCACGCACCTGCTGCGCGACGGCGAGCTCACCCAGATCAGCGTCGACCACTCCGCGGCCGCGCGGCGCGGCGACCCCGCCGTCGCGCGCAATGTGATCACGCGGGCGCTCGGCGCGGGCCTCAGCCGGCCGGTGGCCGACCAGTGGCTGATCCCCGCCCTCGTCGGCGACCGGATCGTGCTCAGCTCCGACGGCCTGGGCAACGAGGTCACGCCGGAGCTGATCACCGCGATCCTGCTCTCCACCGCGGACGCCCGGGAGTCGTCGCGCGCGCTCGTGCAGGCCGCGCTCCAGGCGGGCGGCCGCGACAACGTGACCGTGGTCGTCGTGGAGTGCACGGGCCTGGTGTCGACGTCGGCGCACTCCCCGTCGGGTGCCATCGACACCGCCCCCTCCGGCACGGACGACACCCTTCGCGAAGAGGAGGCGTCATGACCCGGCAGACCGCGCGGTGGACCGCCGGCGACGACATCGTCATCGCCTGGCCCGGGGGCATCGCGCTCGTGGACGCGGCGGTGGGGCTGCGCGCGGCCGAACGGATCTGGACGCGCCTGCACCGGGACTCGCAGCTCGGCACGTTCCTCAAGGCGCTCGCGGAGTCCGCGGAGGCCGGCTTCCTCGACCTCCCCACCTTCGCCGTCGCGGTCTTCTCCGCGGACCGCTGCCACATCGCGGTGCGCGGGCCTGTCCCCGTCCGGGCGCAGGTGGGCGGGGCGCTCGAGGAGGTGTCGGGCGAGGGCGTGACCACCTGGGCCGAGCGGGTGCTGCCGCTGCCCGAGGCGATCCGCCTCGGCGACGCCGTCGACGACCTCCCGAGCGGTCCGGTGGCCGACGCGGTGCTCACCGGATCCGGCGTGGAGCGCGGGGAGTTCTGCGGGGCGGCGGAGGCGCCGCCGGCGGAGATGGCCGAGCCGGACCCGGACCGGACGCGCACCGGCTACACCGCGGTGCAGGAGCCGGCCGAGGACGAGCCCGCCGAGGCCCCGGCGCCGAATCCCTATTACTCGCTGTGGGACCCGTCGGTCGCGGAGAGCGGCGTCGACGTGCCGACACCCGCGGACGGGCAGCTGTTCGACGACACCGTCGTGGACGAGGAGGTGGGGCCGGAGCTGCGCGCGGACGCCGGGCCGCTCGTGCTCGCCAGGTTCTGCGACCGCGGCCACCCCAACCCGCCGGAGCGCGCGACCTGCTTCGTGTGCGAGTCGGCGGTGTCCGGGGAGGCGCGCATGACCGAGCGCCCGCCGCTGGGCTACGTGCGCGTCGAGGGCGGCGAGACCGTTGCCCTGAAGGGACCGATCATCGCGGGGCGCAACCCGAAGTCGACGGCGCTGACGCTCGACGAGGCGCCGAGGCTGCTCGCGCTGCCGCACGCGCACGTCTCGGGCACCCACCTCGCCTTCCTCATGGAGGGCTGGAGGGTCATGGTGCAGGACCTGAGGAGCAGCAACGGCACCTACCTCAGGCGGCACGGCAAGCCGGCGGTGCGGCTCCCCGACACCGCGGTGCCGCTCATCCCGGGAGACCTGATCGACCTGGGGAAGGGGCTGTTCATCCACCTCGAGGGGACGCCCTGACATGGCGCAGCGCACCACGCCCCCTGACCTGCCCGGATTCGTCTACCTCGACTGGCTGGGCGGCGGCGGTTTCGCCGACGTGTTCCGCTACCAGGACGCGTTGGGCAGGAAGGTGGCCGTCAAGGTGCTGCACGGGGGCGGCGCGAGCGCGTTCGACGCCGAGGCGAACCTCATGGCGAAGCTGTCGAGCCATCCCAACATCGTCAGCGTCTTCCAGGCCGGCGTGGCCGCCGACGGGCGCCCGTTCCTCGTGATGGAGGAGTGCGGCACCGCGCACCTGGGGGCGAGGATCGCCAAGCGACTGCTGACGGCGTCGAAGGCGATGGAGATCGCGATCCAGGTGGCGGGCGCCGTCGAGACCGCGCACCGGATGGGCATCCTGCACCGCGACATCAAGCCCGCCAACATCCTGTTCACCGAGTTCGGCCGGCCGGCCCTCACCGACTTCGGCATCTCGGAGGGCGCCGAGGTGCGGGCGGCCAACAACGCGCTGAGCAGGCTCTGGGCGCCGCAGGAGCAGTACCCCGACTCGGGCCTCGCGATGGGGCCGTGGAGCGACGTGTTCTCGCTCGCCGCCACCACGTGGGCGATGCTGGTGGGCCGCAGCCCCCTGGAGGAGCCGGGCGGCGCGAACGACAGGCTGAGCCTCCGGCACCGGGCGCGCACGTTCACCCCGCGGCCGACCGGCCGCCAGGACGTGCCGGACCTGCTGGAGCGGGTGCTGGCCACCGCGCTCGCCCGCGACCCGGGGCAGAGGTACCCGTCGGCGTTGGAGTTCGCGCGGGCACTGCAGGGCGTGCAGGGGCAGATGAACGAGTCGGTCACCCCGATCGACGTGCTCTCGGACCGCCTCGAGGAGGACCTCGACGACGCCACCGAGCTGCACGACTCCGGGACCCGGATCAGCGGCTTCATGCTGATCGACCCGGACCAGGCGGCCGACCACACCGCCGTCAGCACCGGGCCGAGCAGCGGGGTGACCTCGCCGTTCGAGCACTCCGACCCCCAGGCCGCCGCCCCGCCCCCCGCGCAGGTGGCGCTGCACGGGAGGGGCCACGCCGCCCCGGGCGTCCGCGACTTCACGGGCCCGGCTGTGCCCGAACTCGACGGCCACACGGTGGTCGAGGGCCAGGGCGTCGTCGGACCCGCCGCCGAGCCGTCGCCGCTGACGCTGCAGCCGGACAAGGGGCAGCCGCGGGGCATGATGATCGGGGCGGTCGTCGGCGTCGCCGCGGTGGTCGTCATCGCCGTCGCGTGGTCGGTCGCGGGCCGGATGCCGGGCGACCCCGCCGTCGGCCCGACGACGGCGGCCCAGCCGCAGGACCCGGTGATCCTCCGCGTGCCCCCCGTCGAGGACCTGGAGGGCGCCGTCGCCGACGGGGAGGCCACCTTCACCTGGACGAATCCGGACCCGAAGGACGGGGACACCTACATGTACGAGCAGTTGAGCGCCGCCGACGAACAGCCGGTGGACTTCGTCGACGAGCCCACCGTCACCGTCCCCGCGCAGCCCGGCCGGACCTGCGTCGCCGTGAGCCTGCGGCGCAGCGACGGCCGGGTCTCGTCACCGGTGAGGGGGTGTGTCGACGAATGAGGACGTTGGAGGTGGAGCTGGCGGGCGAGCGGCACGTGCTGACGCCCGGCCAGGAGTTCACCATGGGCCGGGTGGGGGACCTGGTCATTGACGACAACCCCTACCTGCACCGCAGCTTCCTGAAGCTGTCCTACGCGGAGGGGTTCTGGTGGGTGGCGAACATCGGCAGCCGCGCCACCGCGCAGCTGTCCGACGCCGGCGGGCTGAGCCGCAGCACCCTCACCCCCGGGGTGAAGATGCCGCTGGTCTTCGCGCGCACGGTCGTCACCTTCACCGCGGGCTCCTACTGCTACGAGCTGAACCTCACGACCGACGACCCCGCCTACGAGCCGGTCGTCGCGGAGCCGCCGGTCGGCGGCGACACGACCTACGGCGCCACCACCTTCACCGACAGCCAGCTGCTCGCCATCCTGGCGCTCGCCGAGCCGCTGCTGCGCCGCGCGGGCACGGGGGCCTGGCAGGTGCCGACGGCGGTGCAGGCCGCGCGCCGACTCGGCTGGACCCAGACCCGGTTCAACCGGAAGCTCGACAACGTCTGCGACAAGCTCGACCGCGTCGGCGTGCGCGGGCTCAAGGGCGGCCCCGGCAGGCAGGCCCTCGGCCGTCGCGCCGCGCTGGCCGAGTACGCGGTCAACACCCGGATCGTGACCGCGGAGCTCCTGCCGAGCCTGGACGCGGAGGCGGCCCTGAACGCGCGGAAGGACGCCGAGCGGTGAGGCTGCTCGTCGCCCTCGACCGGCCGCGGGACCTCGGCCCCGCCCACATCGAGGTCACGGCCGACGGCACCGCCACCGTCGGCGAGGTCGCCCGCGCCATCGCGTCCTGCCCCGAGAGCGGGCTCGGCGAGGCGGGGGGCCGGGCCCTCACGCTGCGCTTCTTCGACCGGGCGGGCGGCGGGCGCGAGCTGGCGCCGTCGATCAGCCTCATCCACTCCGGCATCTCTTCGGGCTCGCGGATCGAGGTGGTCGGGGCGGGCGGCGCGGCGGGGCAGCCCGTGGCGGTGCTCCGGGTGCTGTCGGGGCCGGACCGGGGCGTGGAGGTGATGCTGCCCTACGGCACGTCGACGCTGGGCCGCAGCGCCGCGAGCGACATCCGCCTGACCGACCCGCGGGTGTCGAAGAACCACGCCCAGATCGGCATCGTCGACGGCGTCGAGATCGTCGACACGAACTCCGCCAACGGCGTCGACGTCGGCGGCGTCCGGGTGTCGCGCGCGATGCTCGGCCCCGGCGACCAGTTCCGGATCGGCGACACGGTGGCCTCCGTCGAGCCGCTGCGGGAGCTGGCCCCGGCCACGGGAAGCACCGACATCGTCTTCACGCGGTCGCCGAGGGTGCTGAGCAGGCCGCGCCCCGAGGAGATCGAGCCGCCGGAGGTGCCGGGGGAGCCGCCGCCCGCGCACCTCCCGCTGCTGGCCATGCTCGCCCCGCTGGTCATGGGCGTTGTGCTCTACCTCTTCACCAAGTCCGTCCTGAGCATCATCTTCATCGGGCTGAGCCCGCTCATGATGGTGGGCACGTGGGGGTCGCAGTGGTTCGCGGGCAGGCGGCAGCGCAAGCGCGACACGGCGTCGTTCCTGGCCGCCGTCGCGCACCTGGACGAGCGGCTCGGCGACGACGGCGACCGGCAGCGCGCGCAGTTGGAGGAGCTGTTCCCGTCGCTCGACCGGTCCCTCGGGTCGCTCGGTGCGCGCGACGAGGCGCTCTGGACCCGGCGGCCGGAGAACCCGGAGTTCGGCTGCGTGCGGCTCGGCCTCGGCGACGTGCCGGCCGCGAGGAGCGTGTCGACCAACCGGGCGAGGGGCCGCCCCGACCTGCTCGCCGAGCTGCACAAGGTGGCCGAGGCGCGCCGGATCGTGCACCGGGCGCCCGTGGTCGCGGGGCTGGGCGAGTGCGGCAACATCGGCGTCGCCGGGTCGTCGTCCGGGACGGCGCTCGTGGCCCGCGGCCTCGCCCTTCAGCTGGCGGTGACCCACTCGCCGAGCGAGCTGCTGCTCGGCTGCCTGACCTCGTCGCGGCGGCTCGACGAGTGGAGCTGGATGCAGTGGCTCCCGCACGTGAACCCCGGCTCCTCCCCGCTGGGTTCGTCCCCGCTCAGCTCCGACGAGGCCAACGGGCGCCGGGTCCTCGACCGCCTCGAGGAGCTGATCGCGCAGCGGGCGGGCACGGCGCAGGGGGCGGACCCGCGCGGCCCGCTGGCCGACACCAAGAGGGGTGGGAGGGCGGCGGCCGGGCTGCCGCTCGTGGTCGTCGTCGTGCACGACGCCCTCGCCGAGACCAACCGGCTGATCCGGGTCGCCGAGCAGGGCCCCGACGTGGGCGTGCATCTGATCTGGGTCGCCGACGCCGTCGGCGAGCTCCCGGCGGCCTGCCGGACCTTCGTCGACGTCGACCGCGCCACCGTCGGCATGGTGCGCCACGAGCGCGTGGTGCTGCCGCTGGAGGCGGAGGGGGCGCACGTCGAGACCGCGCAGCAGGCCGCGCGCCAGCTGGCGCCGATGGTGGACGCCGGGGCGCTGACCGACGACGAGACGGATCTGCCGCGCAGCATGTCGATGGTCACGCTCGTGGGCCGGGAGCAGGCCGACGACCCGGACCAGGTGCTGGCGCACTGGCGCGAGAACGGCTCCCTGGTGGACCCCGCGGCCGGCGCCCAGGCGCGGGAACAGGCGCTGACCCTGCGCGCGCTGGTCGGGCACACCGGCCTCGAGCCCTTCGCGCTCGACCTGCGGACCCAGGGCCCGCACGCGCTGGTCGGCGGCACAACAGGGGCGGGCAAGTCGGAGTTCCTCCAGGCCTGGCTGCTCGGCATGTCGATGGCCTACGCGCCCAGCCGGCTCACCTTCCTGCTCGTCGACTACAAGGGCGGCACCGCGTTCGCGCACTGCGTGAAGCTGCCGCACTGCGTCGGCCTGGTGACCGACCTCAGCGCCCACCTCGTCCACCGGGTGCTCCGCAGCCTGCGCGCGGAGATCACGCGGCGCGAGCACCTGTTCAACGAGAGGGGCGTCAAGGACCTGATCGAGTTCGAGAACCGCGGCGACCCGGACTGCCCGCCCGCCCTGGTGATCGTCGTCGACGAGTTCGCGGCCCTGAAGGCCGACGTGCCGGAGTTCGTCGACGGCGTGATCGACATCGCGCAGCGCGGCCGGTCGCTCGGCCTGCACCTCATCCTCGCCACCCAGCGGCCGGCCGGCGTGATCGGCGACAACATCCGCGCCAACACCAACCTCCGGATCGCGCTGCGGATGAACGACGAGCACGACTCCAAGGACGTCATCGACGACGTGGTCTCGGCCCACTTCGACCCGGGCATCCCGGGCCGCGGCGCCGCAAGGGTCGGCCCGGGCCGGATCATCCGGTTCCAGGCCGCCTACCCCGGCGCGCGGACCCCGGCCACGCCCGAGGGCGCCGCCGTCGGCATCCAGGAGTTCGCGTTCGGGAACCGCACCCGGTGGGCGGTGCCGCGCCCGCCACAGCTCGGCCCGAAGGTCGACAAGGACATCGAACGCATCGTCGCCACCCTGACCGCGGCGAGCCGGCGCGCGGGGATCGCCACCCCGCGGCGGCCGTGGCTCGACGAGCTGGCCGCGGGCTACGACCTGCTCGAGCTGCCGCAGCGCCGCGACGACGAGCTGGTGCTGGGCGTCGTCGACGACCCCGACGCGCAGGCGCAGCGCCCGGTGCACTTCCGGCCTGACGCCGACGGCAACATCCTGTTCGTCGGCGCGGGCGGCTCGGGCAAGTCGACGGCGCTGCGGAGCCTCGCGCTGGCGTCTGTGCAGACGCCGCGCACCGGGCCGGTCCAGGTGTACGGCATCGACTTCACGGGAAGCGGGCTCGCGTCGCTCGAGGTCATGCCGAACGTCGGCTCGATCGTCCCGGGCGGCGACGACGAGCGCGTGGCCCGGCTCCTGCGGATGCTGAGCACGGTGGTGAACGAGCGCGCGGACCGGTACGGCGCGGCCAACGCCAGCTCGTTGCCCGAGTACCGCGAGCTCTCCGGCAAGGCCCGTGAGCCGCGCATCCTCGTGCTGCTCGACGGGTTCAGCGCGTTCCTGGAGGAGTACGCCGTCGACGCGGTCAAGAGCCACCAGTATCAGCTGTTCCTGCGGCTGCTCGCGGAGGGCCGCGCGGTGGGGGTGCACTTCGCCGTGACGGTGGACCGCGCCAACGCGGTGAGCGCGACGGTGGCGTCGGCCTTCCTGCGCCGGGTCGTCCTGCGGCAGGCCACCGAGAACGCGTACCTCGACCTCGGCGTGCCGCGCGACATGCTCTCGCCCACCAGCCCGCCCGGGCGCGGGGTCTGGTCTCCGGAGAACCTGGAGATCCAGCTGGCCTGCGCCGGGGGCAAGGCCAGCGCGGCGGACCAGGTGGGCACCATGGAGCTGCTCGCCGCGGCGGCGGCGAGCCACCATCCCGAGCGCCCGCCCGCCGTCGGCAAGCTGCCGTCGCTGGTGGCGCTGCGCGACGTCGCGCGCCGCGGGCCGATCGTCGGCATCTCGGACCTGACCCTCGAGGCCCTGCCCGCGCCGACCGACGGGCTGGCCATGGTCGTCGGCACCGGGCGGAGCGGGCGCTCCAACGCCGTCGCCGTGTGGGCGCAGACGCTGCGCGAGGCCCACCCGGACATCGACCTGGTGCTGCTCGCGGCGCGGAAGAGCGCGATCACCGGGCTGCCGATCTGGAGCCGCGCCGCCGTCGGCTACACGGAGGTGTCCGCGCTGCTCGACGCCGGCCCCGGGGTCGCGTCCGCGCCCGCCCCGGGCGCCCTTGTCGGCGCGCCGCCACGGAGGCGCGCGGTGTTCGTCGAGGGCCTCCCCGACCTCAGCGGCGAGGGCCTCGGCATGCAGCTCGCGGCGCTCGCGCGCCGGTGCCTGGACGACGGCGACCTGTTCGTCGCCGAGGGCGGCGCCGACACCTGGAGCAAGGACTACGACGTCAAGCCGATGCTGCTGGGCGCGGGCCAGGCGCTGCTGCTCCAGGTGAGCCCAGACGCGGCCTTCTCCTTCGTCGACTTCGCCATTCCCAGGCTGAAGGCCGCCGACCGCGTGCCCGGCCGCGGGTTCTGGGTGCAGCGCGGCGCCGCGGTCAAGGTGCAGGTGCCGATGCTGTGACCAACAACCTTCGTTGACGCGGCCACAGCAGTCGAGCCGAGTCTTACACGGGCCCGGTCGGGCGGGGTGAGTTGGTCAACCCATTGCGGCCATGAGGACTCGATGGTGTGATCTTCTCCAAGGAAAGAAACAGTCGGCGGGGACGTCGGCGACGATCGCAAGGAGAAGAACATGGCACAGATCCTGGGAATGAACCCGCAGGAAGTCCGCGACCTGGCCCGTCAGCTCGAGCAGGCCGCCGGGGAGATCGACCAGATCAAGACCCGGCTCAGCTCGAAGCTGGCCAGCACGACGTGGACCGGCCCCGACGCCGACCGGTTCCGCAACGAGTGGAACTCGACCCACACCGGCGAGCTGACCAGGGTCAGCTCGGCGCTGAAGACCGCCGGCCAGACGGCGACCCGCAACGCCGCGGCGCAGGAGAGCACCTCCGCCAGCCTGTGACGGCTCGGCGCGGGCGGGCGCCTCGCGGCCCGGCTCAACCAGCGGTGTGCCGGTTGAGCCGGGCCTCTCCGGCTGGCTGAGCCGGGCCGGGGCGTTGGAGCGCCCGTAGTCGTTACCGATAGACCCGAGCCCGTGTTGGTCGAAACCAACAGATCCGGGCTTACCAACGAACTGAGGGTGTGGACATGGAACAGGGACCGCCGATCCGCGGCGCGCGGATGGCCTCGGCCGAGTGGAAGGCCGCGTGCGAGCGCGCGCTGACCGACGCGCCGTCGACGTCGGAGCCGATGCTGGGCACCGTTCGCGCGCACCTCGGCGCGCGGATCGTGCTGCACGTGACCGCGTTCTACCGCGACCTGCTGCACGTGTGCGAGGTGTCCCTGGCGGGGCCGCTGACCACGTCGACGCTCGCGCGGTTCCGGGTGGCCGAGGGGGGTACCGAGCTCGTGGGGGCCGACCCGGAGATCGAGTTCGCCAACACCGACGGCGTCAACCCCTGGGCCCTGGTCCGGCGGGTGCTTCCGCCCTTCGAGGAGTACACGGCCGACGGCCCGGACTCGTCCACGGAGGCGGCCCCGTTGACCATCGACGACGAGACCGGGGCGCGCCTGCGCGAGCTGCTGGCGTCGGACGATTTCGACGCCGCCCGCGTGCGCGAGGCGCTGCCGCGGGAGTGGCGGGACCTCCAGGTCGCCGACTCGGCGGCGAGCGTCAAGCTGTTCCTCAAGGACGCCGACGGCGCGGTCACCGCGGTGGGGGCCGCCGCCTGGTTCCGCGGGCACCGCACCGGCCTGATCCGGCTGAAGTCCGTCGAGGGGCTGCCGCTGCTGGAGCGGGTGCCGGCCGGGGACGTGTCGCGGACCGTCCAATGGCTGGTCCTCGGCGCGCTCGACGCCGCCGGGCAGGAGCGGTCCGATGGGTGAGCTGCTGGGGATGGACGTTCATGAGGTCCGCGCGCTCGCGGCCTTCATGAAGAGCAGCGCCGCCGAGCTGACGACGGTGCGCGACCGGCTGACCACGTCGGTGCGCGCGTCGTCGTGGAAGGGCCGCGACGCGGACCAGTTCCTGCACCGCTGGAACGGGCAGCTGCGGCCGCAACTGGTGGAGGTGGAGCGCGCGCTGCTCGCCGTCCAGGAGGTGTTGCTGCGCAACGCCGACGACCAGCAGCGAACCTCCGACACCCTCGACGGCCCCGGCGGCGTGCCGATCACCCCGGTGACGGCGATGCCCGGCGGGGTGCCCATCGGCCCGATCCCGCCGATTCCGCCAGGCCCGGTGCTCGACTTCCTCGGCGACGTCGCCGAGTGGACGGGAGACCGGATCAACGACGCCGTCGACTGGACCGGTGACCGGATCGACGACGTCGTGCAGTGGACTGGGGACCGGATCGACGACGCGGTGACCTGGACGGGAGACCGGATCCAGGACGGCGTCGAGTTCGCCGGCATGGTCTGGGACGACGTCTCGGCCCGCGCTGCGGCCGGTTGGGAGGGGTATAAGAGGTACGCCAGCGACGCGTTCAACCTCATGACTCTGGTGCCTCGCACGCTGTGGGAAGACCATCGTCTCCCGTACCCGACGGAGGTGCTGGCCAGTGTCGCCCTCGTGGCGGCGAGCGGGGCTGGCACGCTGTGGAACGTCGCGGCGAAGGAGGACATGCACTTCTTCGATGACGGCAAGCCTACGGTCAGCGAGCCGAGGGTCGTTAAGAACGGCGTGACGGTGCCGACCGACTTCGTCACGCTGACGCAGCACACCACGGAAGCCTACGGCGACGAGAGCACGGACGGGATCGTTCGGGTCACCGTGATCCGGAACCCGGGGGAGGAGCCGCGTTACGTGGTGTCGATCCCCGGCACGGAAGGCCCCGACATCAAGACGGCCGAGGCATGGGGAGGCAGCAGCGCAGCCAACGACTGGCACGCGAATGTGCGAAGGATGGGCTCGGGAACCACAAGCTACGACCAGGGCGTGATGGAGGCAATCAACAAGGCCATCGCACTAGACCGCGTCAACCACCCGAGCGAGACCGGGAAGCCGATCGTGCTGCTCACGGGCCACTCCCAGGGGGGGTACTCGGCCGCCTACATTGCGGCCAACGAGCAGTTCGCGTCGCAGTACGACATCCGCGGCGTCGTCAACTACGCCGGCCCGATCGACAACGCGGGCGTGCCGTCGTCGACCCCGGTGCTCTCGCTGGTCAACGGCAACCTCGGTAGGGGCGACTTGATCCCGACACTCGACGGCGGCCGACTCCACATCCTCGGCGGCCTTCCTGGACCATTCGGTGACATCGGGTCCACCGTCGCCAAGGTGCACGACCTAGTCTCGCCGACGCATATCGAGCAGGTTCGGATGCCGTCCCGCGGCCCGACCTGGGACCTGAAGGCAAACCACGGTCAGCCGGGCTACATTAGCAACGTGCAGGACATGTACTCACCGAATGCGGCCGGGGCCGTCGCGGAGAATGCCACACGAGTTCAGGCGTGGGAACAGGAACACAACCTCAGCCAGTTCTACCAGCAGACGGCTGGCATCGACGGCGACACGCTGCAGCCTCGCGACGCAGGCAAGGTGACCCAGATCGAGGTCCATGTGGGGAGGACGGTCAAATGAGGCCCCTCGCGAGAAAGGCGGTCCTGGTGATGGGGATCCTGGCGACGATCACTGGTCTCATTGGCTGCGGGAGTTCACCCTCTGTCGATCACGACGCGCTGGAGGCCGATCTTCGGTCTCGGCTCGAGCAGATTCAGGAGTCCGAGGTCGTGAAGGCCGACTGGTTCCGGTCTGGGCTCGCGGAAGCGATCGAGGTCGAGTTGCAGCTCGAACGCGACGACCAGGCGCTGGGTGAGGACGTGGCCAGCCAGGGCATGGACGCGATCGCCGAGACCGCCGTCGCAGCCGGATTCCAGGATGATGCGACCATCAAGCTCTGGGTTCGCGGAACCGACGGCGAGGTGTTTCTTAGGGCTAGAGACTTCGGGCACCCCGACGTGCTGAGCAAGCTCCTGGAGAGCCGCTGATACTGCGGTTGCGTGTGTCGGTTCTCAGCCCGAGACAGGATTAGCGCGGTTGCGTGTGTCCGTATGCGGACGTTGGCAGCCGCAGTAACGCGGAGTCGCCGTCGAACCAGACAGAAGCAACCGCAGTGGTGGCAACTCTTGGCCAGGGGACGGGACGGATAGGCTCGGGGGTGTGAGTGAGCCGCACGACCCGACGGGCCTCGACCTGGCCTCGGAGATCGCGCGCGCCACGGTGGAGGCGTCGGAGTACGTCGTCGCGCTGCCCGAGCCCGGCCCGTCGAAGGCCCCCCGACGGCGGGTGCGGGTCACGGAGCAGCAGCGCTCGGGCGCGCACCCGGATGAGCGC
Organism: Arachnia sp.; assembly: GCA_035409265.1. Taxonomy (GTDB): domain Bacteria; phylum Actinomycetota; class Actinomycetes; order Propionibacteriales; family Propionibacteriaceae; genus Arachnia. The sequence goes on from DAONOU010000043.1 coordinate 13,144, forward strand.
GACCCGCAGCTGATCGGCAGCGTGGTCAACCAGGTGGTGCGCGAGCGAGGGTGGCAGAAGCGCATCTCGCTGTCGACGGTGTTGCGCCGGTGGCCGGAGCTGGTCGGCGAGGCGAACGCGGAGCACGCCCGCCCCGTCCACTACGAGAAGGGCGTCCTGCTCGTCGACTGCGACACCACGGCCTGGGCGAGCGCGATGACCTACTCGGCGTCGAAGCTCGTCGCGCGGCTGAACGCCGAGCTGGGCGAGCGCACCGTGACGCGCGTCGAGTTCCGCGGCCCGCAGGCGCCCTCGTGGAAGAAGGGCCCGCGCTCGGTCGCCGGCCGGGGCCCGCGCGACACCTATGGCTAGGACATAAGCTCATCCCATGAAGATCACCGT
>DAONOU010000044.1:0-8371 GCA_035409265.1 Arachnia sp.
GGTTCTAGAAGTACTCCGCGGGGACCGTTCCCCGCAGCCAGGCCAGCTCGTTGTCGCGGATGAAGATCGACAGCGACTGGTTCGGCGTCTGACCCTGGCCGAGCCAGGCGTCGAGGATCGCGAGCAGTTCGTTCGCGGCCGCGGTGCCCGGCTCGGCCAGAGTCTTGTCCCAGGCCTCGACGAACCCCTCGGGGCTGGGGACCTCGCGCACCAGCCGCCCGAGGTACTTCGGCCCGGGCATGAGCACCTGCGCGGCCGCGAGGGCGGCCCGGGCCGCGGCCATAGTCAGGTGAGTCGTCGCGTGGTGCAGCAGGAACGCGTCGCCGCGCTCCTCCGCCTGCCGGAGGAAGTACCCGCCATGCAGGTGGGCCTGCGCGACGTGCGACGCGATGCGCCCGTCCCACCCTCCCTCCGGCAGCCGCGGGATGGCGGCGACGAGCTCCTCCAGGCCGTCGACGGCGCCGTAGGCCACGCGGGCGCCGACGAACGAGGCGCGCGTCGGGTCGTCGCCCCGCTCCGCCGCCGCGCGCAGGTAGGCGAGGTCGGTCGCCTTCACGTCGATATAGGAGCCCGGGTAGTCGAGGCCCACCCGGTCGACCCACGCCCAGCGGTCGGCGGCGGCCAGCTCCGCGAAGCGGTCCGCGTCGACCACGAGGTAGACGTCGACGTCGGAGTCCTCCCGCTCCTCGCCGCGCGCGACCGAGCCGACGACCACGACCCCCAGCGTCCCCGGCTCGCCCTTGACCTGCTCGACATAGGCGCCGAGCGCCCGTTCCTGGTGCTCCATGCCGTCAACCTAGTGGTGTCCTCAGTGATCGCGCGGGTACGTGGCACCGAATGCGAGCTAGCAGTCGGATGTTAGTTCAGTTGTGAACCAACATCCGACTGTTAAGGGCGGTCACGGAGCGACGGCGACGGCGAACGGGCAGTCGCGGACGCAGTCGGCGAGGCCGGCCAGGTCGCCGTCGACGGCGCCGACGGCGACGAGGCCGCCGTCCGGGACGGCCGCGCCGTCGGAAAGGAACACGACGAGGCTCTGGCTCTCCGGCCAGTAGGCGACGTCGCCGGCGCGATAGGCCCGCACCTCCTCCCCGGCCGAGGCGCCGAGGTCGAGCGGCTGATCCAGGGTGGCGACCTGCGCGGTTCCCATGCGGTCGCTGAACGAGAGGGTGCGCGGAAGCTGCCCCGCGAGGCTCGCCGCGGCCGGCCCGGCGGGGCTGATGCGGATCTCGGCGGGGGACGCGTCGTCGGCGACGGTGCATCCGACGACGCCGAGGAGTGCGGCGACATCGCCGGCGCGTCGGACGCGGTCCTCGACGGCCTGGCCCGCGCGCTGCTGCTGAACGACGCCGAGCGCGAGCACTTGTCGCGCCTCGCCCGACGACCGGCCCGGACCCCGCGCGCCGCCAGCGGACCGCGCCCGGAACCGGCCTGGCGGCCGCCGCCGAGCATCCAATGGTTCCTCGACTCGATGGACACCGCCGCGGGCCTGATCGGCAACGGCCGGACGGAGCTGCTCGCGTGGAACCCGCTCGGCGGGGCACTGATGCACGAGATGATCGCCTCCGCGACGACGTCGCCGCCGAACTTCGCCAGGTTCCTGTTCCTGGAGCCGGTGGCGCGCCGCTTCTACCGGGACTGGGACGCCGCCGCCCAGATCAACGTCGCGCAGCTGCGCACCGAGGCCGGCAGAGACCCGCACAGCAAGCCGCTACACGACCTCGTCGGCGAGCTCTCCACCCGGAGCGACCACTTCCGCCGGCTCTGGGGCCAGCACGACGTCTGGCAGCACCAGGGCGGCACCAAGCGGTACCACCACCACGTCGTCGGCGACCTGGAGCTGCACTTCAACGGGCTGGACCTGGTCGGCCAGCCGGGCGTGCAGCTCACGGTGCTGACCGCCGAGCCGGGAAGCGGCGATCACGAGGCGCTGCGCCTCCTCGGCGCGTGGTCCGCCGAACCCGCGACGGTGCTCCACGCGGCCGAGGACAGCCCTACTTGACCGTCGCCTTCGCGGTCACGGATTTCGCCACGTACGACGAGTTGCCTGCGTAGGACACCGTGAAGGTGTGCGTGCCCTTCTTCAGGCTCTTCAGCGTCACCGTGCCCTTGCCCTTTGATACCTTCACCGTCTGCTTCAGCAGCTTCTTGCCGTCGTAGACCTTCAACGTCGCCTTTGTCGACTTCGCCGCCTTCCCCGGCAGACTCAGCTTCACCGTCAACGTCGCCTTTCCAGCCTTGCCGGGCTTGGCGCTGAGGGTCAGCGTCGCCTTGTGCTTGGCGACCGTCACCGTCGCCGCCTTCGACTTGGTCGGACGGTACTCGTAGGAGCCGTCGAACGCGACGGAGAACGAGTGCTTCCCTGGCTTCAGCCCCGTGAGCTTCACCGAACTCGAGCCGTTGCCGATCTGGATCTCGGCAGCGCCTGGGCCGCGGGTGAGGCGCCGGAAAACTCCACCAAGATGCTCCGCACGGCGCCCAAACCGGCATAGTCTCAATTCCGCCGCAGTTTTCCGTCGGCGCTTCCGAGGAGGTTCCCATGAGCATGGACATCGACGCCGTCCTGGGCAGGGTCCCGAAGGGCCAGTTCATCGGGGGCCGGTTCGTCGAGACGGGGGCGACGCTGCCCGTGCGCGACCCGGCGACGGGCGAGGTGCTGGCAGAGGTATCCGACGGCTCCGAGGAGCACGCCCGCGCGGCGATGGACGCGGCGTGCGCGGCGGCGCCGTCGTGGGCGGCCACCGAGCCGCGGCGGCGCGCCGAGGTCCTCCGCCGGGCCTTCGAGCTGATCGTGGAGCGGCGGGACGACTTCGCCGCCCTGATGACGCTCGAGATGGGCAAGCCGCTGGCCGAGGCCTACGGCGAGGTAGCCTACGGCGCGGAGTTCCTGCGCTGGTTCTCCGAGGAGACGTGCCGGATCGAGGGCCGCTGGTCGACCGCGCCCGCCGGAGACACGCGGCTGCTGACGATGAAACAACCCGTCGGGCCTGTCTACGCGATCACGCCGTGGAACTTCCCGCTCGCGATGGGCACGCGCAAGATCGGCCCCGCGCTGGCCGCAGGCTGCACCGTCGTGATCAAGCCCGCGGCGCTGACGCCGCTCACGATGCTGGCCCTCATGCAGGTCTTCGCGGACGCAGGCGTGCCCGACGGCGTGGTCAACTGCCTCGTGACCAGCCGCTCCGGCGCGGTGTCGGAGCCGATCCTTACCGACCCTCGCCTGCGCAAGCTCACCTTCACGGGGTCGACGAGCGTCGGGCAGGCGCTGCTGGCCAAGGCGGCAGGCCCGGTGCTGCGCACGTCCATGGAGCTGGGCGGAAACGCTCCGTTCCTGGTGCTCGCCGACGCCGACGTCAACGCGGCGGTGGCGGGCGCCATGCCCGCCAAGTTCCGCAACAACGGCGAGGCCTGCACCGCGGCGAACCGGATCTACGTGCACCGCGACCTGGTCGAGGAGTTCCAGGCGGGTCTGGCGGCCGCCGTCGAGGGCCTTGTCGTCGGCCCGGGCATGGAAGAGGGCACAACGCTCGGCCCCCTGATCGACGAGCCGTCGCTGGCGAAGGTCGAGGAGCTGGTGGCCGACGCCGTCGCCAAGGGCGCACGCGTGCTCACCGGCGGCGCGCGGCTGGACCGGCCCGGCCACTTCTACGCGCCCACCGTCCTCGCGGACGTCCCCCGCGACGCCCGCCTGCTCCGCGAAGAGATCTTCGGCCCCGTGGCTCCGATCGTCGCCGTCGACTCCGACGACGAGGCCATCGAGCTGGCCAACGACACGGAGTTCGGCCTGATGGCGTACGTCTACTCGCGCGACATCGGCCGCGCGCTGAAGGCCGTCGAGCGCATCGACAGCGGCATGGTGGGCCTCAACACCGGCATCGTGTCCAACCCCGCGGCGCCTTTCGGGGGCGTCAAGCAGTCGGGCCTCGGCCGCGAGGGCTCCCACGAGGGCCTCGACGAGTACCTGGAGGTCAAGTACGTCGGCATGGCCACTTAAGCGCATCCACAAGGTCGGCGAACGCCGGGGTCGCGAGCAGGTTAGGTGGGCGTCGTGACGACGAGCCCACAGACCGATCCAGAGAAGCGAAGGGGCTCGTCGTCACGTGGGCGGGAGCGGCCCCGGCGTTCGACGGCCGAAGATACGGGAGAGGGGCCCAGCAACAGGGCCCCTCTGCGTGCTCGTGCGGCTACGCGGCGCCGAGGATCTCGGCGACCTCCGGGTCGACCAGCGCCATGACCGCCGCCTTCGCCTCCTGCGGCGACACCGCGTCGAGGACGGCGGCGAGCATCGCCTTGCAGGTGGCGAGGTCGTGCTTGGCGAGCGCGGCCTTCACCACGCCGACCTTGCCCGTGGCCATCGACAGCGACGTGATGCCGGCGCCTGTCGCGACGAGCGCGAGCAGCGGGTCGCCGCCGACCTCGCCGCAGATGCCGACGGGCTTGCCGCCCGCGCCCTCCACCGTCGCCACGATCAGCTCCCACAGCGCGGGCTGCCAGCCGGTGAGCAGGCCCGCGAGGGCCCCGTTCATCCGGTCGGCGGCGAACGTGTACTGCGAGAGGTCGTTGGTGCCGATCGACGCGAAGTCGCACTCGGCCATGACGTGCTTCGACCGCAGCGCCGCCGCGGGCACCTCGACCATCGTGCCCGCCGTCGGCAGGCCCGCGGCGCGGCACTTCGCGGTGAACCACTTCGCCTCCTCCGCGGTGGCCACCATCGGCGCCATGACCCACGCCTGGGCCCCCGTGGCCGCCGCCGCGTTCGCGATGGCGGTCAACTGGGCGTCGAGGAGATCCTCGCGGACGCGCTGCAGGCGAAGGCCTCGCACGCCGAGCGCCGGGTTCTCCTCCTCGCCGAGGTCGGCGAAGGCGAGCGGCTTGTCGGCGCCGGCGTCGAGCGTGCGGACGACGACCTTGCGGCCGCCGAACGCCTGGAACACCTGGGTGTAGGTCTCCGTCTGCTCGTCGACCGACGGCGCGTCTGCCCGGTCGAGGAACAGGAACTCGGAGCGGAAGAGGCCTGAGCCCTCGACGTCGACCTTCGCGGCGCGCAGGGCGTCGTCCACGGTGCCGATGTTGGCCAGGATCTGGACGCGGTGACCGTCCTTGGTGGCCCCCGGCCCGCTGGCGAGCTCCTGCAGCGCGAGCCGACGGCGGTTGCGCTCGTCGAGCTTGACCGCGGTCTCCTCGTCGGGGTTGATGATGACCTCGCCGCTTGCGCCGTCGAGGCCCACCGTCTCCGGTGCGGCCGCGATGATGCCCGCGGCTTGCACGACCGCCGGGATGCCCAGCTGCGCCGCCAGGATCGCCGTGTGCGAGGTGACGCCGCCGGCCTCGGTGACGATGCCGACGACGAGCGCCGGGTCGAGCGTCGCCGTGTCGGCCGGCGCGAGGTCGTGCGCGACGATCACGCGCGGCTCGGTCAGCTCGGGAACGCCGGGAGGAGCGACGCCGAGCAGCTCGGCGGCGGCCCGCTGGAAGATGTCGCGGAGGTCGTCCTGGCGCTCGGCCATGTAGCCGCCGAGGCTGGCCAGCAGTTCGCAGTACTGCTCGATCGCGAAGTAGAGCGCGTCGACGGGGCCCTCGCCCTCGGCGATGCGGCCGGTCGCGGTGGACAGCAGGCTGGGGTCGCGGGCGAGCATCGCCGTCGCCTCGAGGACCGGCTTCGCCTTCTCCGTCGCCTTGGCGGCGCGCACCTCCATCTCGGCGGCGACGGCGCCCAGCGCGGCCGTGACGGCCTCGGTCGCGGCGGCCGGGTCGTCGGTGCGCTCGCCCGGGGGCGTGATCTTCACCGTCGAGACGACGACGGCGCGGCCGTGCGCCGAGCCGGGGCTTACCCCGATGCCGGAGATGCTCATGCGGAAGGGGCGTCGTGGTCGATCTCGAGGAAGGCCGCGAGCGCGTCCAGCGCCGCGTCGGCGCCCTCGGCGTCGGAGCTCAGGGTGACGACGTCGCCGCACTTGGCGCCGAGCGTCATGACGGCGAGCATGCTGCGCGCGTCGACGGCGGGCCGCTCACCGACCTGGATGGTCACGGGGACGCCGAGCTTGGTGGCCTCGGCCACGAAAAGGCTTGCGGGGCGGGCGTGCAGGCCGACGCGGGACGCAACAGTGGCTTGACGGACGGGCATCGTTAACTCCTAATCCGGAAAACAGTCGGGACACAACATACAGTTCGCCCTCGCCCCGCGGGGAGGGGACCCAGGAACAGACGTGTCGATCCGGCCATCCCGATGCGACGGACCGACGAGCGCGCTTGCGAACCGCACATTCTTCGCATAGTGTGTATCTTACTTACTGAATTACTTACTGTATAAGCAATTTGGTTCCATCGCGACGAAAGGTGAAGACGATGGGTGTGGGAGACAAGCTGAGCGCCGGCCTAGACAAGCTCAAGGGCAAGGCCGAAGAGGCCGTCGGCAAGGCGACCGGGGACGAGAAGCTCGTCGCCGAGGGCCGCGCCGACCAGATCAAGGGCGAGGCGAAGCACGCCGCGGCGGAGGTCAAGGACGCCGCGCACGACGTCGGTGAGCACATCAAGGACGCCATCGACGACCGACGCAACCGCTGATCGTCACTCCGAACTACTACTCCCCGAAACGAGGAACTGAATCATGGGATTTCTTGGATTTCTACTCCTGGGCCTGATCGCCGGCGCCATCGCCAAGGCGATCCTCCCGGGCGAACAGGGCGGCGGCTGGCTGGCCACGATGATCCTGGGCGTCGTCGGCGCCCTGCTCGGCGGCTGGCTCGGCAGCGTCTTCTTCAACGCCCCGCTGGAGGAGTTCTTCTCGCTCCAGACGTGGTTGCTCGCTATTGTCGGCTCGATCGTCGTTCTCCTCATCTACGGTGCGATCGTCGGTCGCAAGTCCTGATCCTTAGCGAGGTGCCGTGCCGAAGACGATCGTCCGCCACGAGGAGGAGCATCTGTACTCCGCTCCTCCCGAGACGGAGGCTGGGCGCGCGCTGAGCGCCGCCCTCCTCCGGCTGCGGCGCGCCCAGCACGCGCAGGAGAACAGGGCCCTCAGGTCGTCGGGGTTGTCGAACCTCGACCTGAGGGCCCTGCGCTACCTCGTCCAAGCGAGCCGCGACGAGCGCTTCCTCAGCCCGAAGGACCTGTGCTTCGTGCTGGGCACCTCCAGCGCGAACATGACCAACATCGTCGATCGCCTGGTGGCCAAGGGATACGTCGAGCGGGTGAGCCACCCGACCGACCGCCGGGCGCACCACCTCATGCCGACGGAGGCGGCCGTCCGGCACGTCGACACCGCGCTGGGCGAGCACCACTCCACGCTGGTCGCGGAGATCAACAAGCTCGGCGACGAGGTGGCCGCCACCACGGCGTTGACGATCGCCCGGATCGCCGACGCGCTCGACGCCCTTCCCGAGGCTCCCTGAGCGACGCTTACCCCGTCTTGAGCGTCTCGGACGGGTCCGTGGTGCTGGCGACGTGGGCCGGATAGGCGCCCGCGACGGCCCCGACGACGGCGCCCGCGAGCGCGCTGAGGGGCACCAGGCCCGCCTGCGCTACGGGCGGCCAGCCCTGTCCTATCGCGATCGCGCCCGCGGCGAGCTGGCCGGCGAGCGCCCCGAGGAACCCGCCGGCGGCGCCGCAGATGACCGTCTCCGCAAGCACCTGGACGAGGACGACGTGGCGCGGCTGGCCCAGCGCCCGGCGCAGCGCCAGCTCGGAGCGGCGAAGGCTCACCGATTGCAGGGCCTGGTTGCCGATCACGAACAGCCCGATCACCACCGACAGCGCGCCCAGCGCGGTGAGCAGGAGCGCCAGCTGGCCGCTGACCGCCGACTCCAGCCCCGTCGGGATGCCGCCGACGCGCACCTCGACGTCGCCGGGATCGGCGGGCTGGAGGCTGAGCGCGAGCACCTCGGCGACGGAGTCGGTGGCCGCGGGCTCGGTGTCGACGACCACGCCCCCGGCCCCCTCCCATCCCCTGACGGCACCCGTCCCCGCGCCCGTGGTCGGCAGGTAGACGAGCAGCGCGCCGTCGGAGGCGGCCTTGGGCCCCGAGGAGAGGATGCCGACGACGGTGTAGGCGACGTCGCCCAGGTAGACCCGGTCGTCGCCCGTGAGCGCGGTGAGGCCGACGGCGGCGGCGACCGACGCGCCGAGGAGGGCGACCCGGGCGTCGGTCTCGCGGTCGTGGCCGGTGAGGCCGCGGCCCTGGCTCACCGTCATGCCCGTGGCCTCGACGCAGCCCGGACCGACGGCGTGCACGGACGCGGCATAGTCGGGCCGGGCAGCGAGCGAGCTGCGCACCGGGACCGGGCCGTCGGCGGAGACGCGCAGGCAGGCCGCCCTGACGCCGGGCAACGCGGCGGTGTTGGCGAGCTGAGCCTCGGTCACCCAGCCGGGGCGC
>DAONOU010000044.1:8471-11206 GCA_035409265.1 Arachnia sp.
CCGGGGCGCGCAGCACGACGGTGCGGTCGGCGCGGGCGGCGACCGTCGGATCGTGCGTGACGAGGACGAGGGCCGCGCCCGCCCGGACCTGGTCCTGCAGCAGGCCGAGGATGGCGTCGGCGTTGGCCCGGTCGAGGTTTCCGGTGGGCTCGTCGGCCAGCAGCAGCGGCGTGCGGCGGGCCAGCGCCCTGGCGATGGCCACGCGCTGCTGCTCGCCGCCCGACAGGGTGCCGGGGAGCTGGCGCGCGACGTGCCCGACGCCGACGGCCTCCAGCGCCTCGGCCGCGCGGCGCCGCAGGTCCGGCACCGCCTGGAGCTGGCTGGCGACGCCCAGCTCGACGTTCTCGGCAACGGTGAGCGTCGGCGCGAGGTGGAAGCCCTGGTAGACGAACGAGATGTACCGGCCGCGATGCCTGCTCCGGACGACGTCGCGCGCCGCGGCGAGGTCCGTGCCGTCGATCTCGACCCGGCCCCTCGTCGGCGTGGCGATCAGGCCGACGATGTTCAGCGCCGTCGACTTTCCGCTGCCAGACGGCCCGGTGAGGGCGACGAACTCGCCGCGCTCGACCGTCAGGGCGAAGCCGTCGAGCACCGTGCGCCCGCCGAAACGCTTGCTGACGCCGGCGGCGCGGAGCGCGGCCCTCACGCGTCGCCCGCGAGCAGCCGGGTCGCCGCGGTGAGGGTCGGCGGCGGGTCGACGACGGGAACCCAGCCGCCCGCCGGCGCGCCGGTCTCGACGTCGAACACCTCGAAGGCCGCCCCCTCGGCCTGGACGCGGAGCTGGGGCGTCCCGTCGGCGGCGCTGAAGAGCGCGGAGCTCGGCACCCACACCGTGTCCTCGTCGCCGTGCACGACGGCGGCGGTCGCGGCGCAGGAGGCCCCCAACGCCTCCGCGCGGTCGCCGAGGGTGTCGACGATCCGCCCCTCCTCCGGCGCGCCCTCCCCCTCGATCTCGGCCGCGGTCGCCCACGGCGCACGGTCGTCGGTCAGCTCGCCCTCCAGCGTGCGGCTGCCGCACGTCGCCGACACCGCCGCTCCCGCGGGCAGCTCGACGCCGGCGCGCGGCGGGGCGACGACCAGCTCGGGCTCGCCGTCGACCAGCGTGAGTACCGGCGGCGCGCCGTCGCCCACCGCCGCCCCGACGGCCGCCTCCGAGTCCGCGACGGTGGCCGGGAGGGTGGGAACGAACGCGAACAGCCGCCCGTCGATGCCGTGCTTGGCCACCGCCCCGCCCAGCTGCGCGTAGCCCTCGTCGGTGAGGAAGCGCTCGACGGCGCCCAGCACCGGCTCGGTGACGGACTTCGCGCCGGAGCGCAGGTAGCCGAGCTTCACCAGCGAGGCGGAGAGTTGCTCGACGTCGACGCCGCGGTCGCCCGCGTACATCACCCGGAACGACGGCACCCGGCCGGACATCGCGAACACCGGGACGTCGTTGACCTCGCCGAGCAGGTCGCCGACCCTCACCTTGTCGCCCGCCTCCAGCGGCGCGGCGGTCACCACCTGGCGGAACGCGTCCGGCTGCGCGGTCAGCAGGGGCACGGTCGTCGCCGCGCGGTGTTGCACCTGCGCGTTCACCGCGACGACGTCGGTCACCGGCCCAACCCGCGGGCTCACCACGACGGGCATCGACTCCGGCGCGGCGAAACCCGGCCGCTCGTCCAGCGGCACCGACCAGCGCCCCACGAGCACCAGCCCCGCGGCGGCCAGCAGCCCCACCACAACCCAGGCGACACGCAATCTCGCGCGCCTCACCCGAGCAGCTCTTTCGCCCGCTCCTGCGCCTTCGTCTCGATCTCCATGACAGCGAGGATGTCGCCCTCGCGGGCTATGGCCTCCCGGCCGTAGGCTGCCCTGAGTAGCGTGCCGATGGTCTCGTCGTAGCCCGTCTCCAGCCGGCACGTCGCATCGGCCACCGCGGTCGCGATCTCCTTCTGGTCCGGCGGTCGACGCACGCTGTCGATCTGGTTGCCCTCCTCGTCGAACGTGGGCGTCTCCGCGGCCTCCGATGCCTCGTACGAGGCATCGCCGGGCTCGGCGTACACCAGGTTGACCGCCGCCATGCATTCCGACCACCGCTTGGTGACGTCCCGAGCCTCACGGGAGGCCATGACCTCGTCCCAGTCGGGGCCGAAGCCGTTCAGAGCCTGCCAACGCAGGAACGCCTCGTCCGGATCCTCGTAGAGCTGCTCCTTGGCGTGGCGCCGACAGCCGCCCGCCGGATAGGTGATCTTGCCGCCGTTGTCCAGAACCACCGTCCTGGTGTCGCCCGGGCCGCCGTGGAGGTCGGCGTCGCGTTTGGCCCGCTCGGCCTCGGTCATCGCCAACTCCTCGGCCTCGTCAGCCTGGTCGAAGGCCCTCGACTCCGGGGTCGAGAACCCCAGCATGCTGTAGCCGTACTCGGCCGCGATCTCCACCGTGAAGCCCCTGTACGGCGAGTAGACGTAGTCCTCCGCGTGGTAACCGCCCCTCCAGGTCGATCCCTTCGCCACCATGCAGCGCCGGATCAGCTCGTCCTCCGCCCGGTTCACCTCGTTGCCCAGCTCCCAGACCTGCGCGATGCTCCGGAACCCCGCCTCGTCTGCCGCCGTCAGCTCGGGAGCCGCCGGGGCGTCGTCGAAACAGCCGACGAGCGCCCCCGTCGCTCCGCACAGCACCACCGCCGCGGCTCGCACCCGCCACGTCGCCATCTCTCCGCCCTCATCCGCAGGCGCTCGGGAAGGTCGGCCTGCTCACCC
>DAONOU010000044.1:11306-13440 GCA_035409265.1 Arachnia sp.
GTCGACCAGTTCGCGGGTGAACGTCGCCTCGGAGACGTGCCATTCCGGGTCCGACCAGCGGGAGCGCTCCCCCACGTACTCGCCGGTGTCGGCCGCGAACAGCAGCTCGCGGTGCTCCCCTGTGCTGCGCTCGTCCCGGCCCAGGGCGACCACGGCGCGGCCGTCCTGCGTCTCGCCCCTGTCGACGACCTTCACGCCCCGGATCGACCTCATCGCGGCGAAGAGCGACCGGCGCAGGTCTGCCGAGGCGTAGCCGATCCGCAGTATCCCCGCGGCCTCCTCCAACGCGGCGTCGTCGCGCGAGTTCCCGCGCCCCGCCGAGCGGGCGTACAGCTGGTCGCGGAGCTCGTCGGGGTCGAGGGATAGCTCGCCCAGGCGGTAGTCGGGCTCGGGGGCCGCGACGACGAAGGAGGACGGCGCGGGGGTCTTCACTGGCAGCGTCGTGGGCGGGCCGCTGACCTGGCGGAGGTACGGCAGCGACATCTGGACAAGCCACCCGGGCCGCGACCCGTCGACGGCGACGTAGGCGATCTGCACCTCCGGCTGGAGCGCATAGACGGCATCCGGGGCCTCGGAGGGGCCATCGCCCACCACCTGCGGGTACACGCCGCGGGTGGTGACCTTCCAGTACTGGTCCGCCCGCGAAGGCGTGTCCTCGACGGCGCGGGCCGCGGCGTCGAGCACGGACGCCGCCTCCGCCGTCGCTCCCCCACGCCCGCCCAGGAGCGGGCTGAGGAACAGCGCGAGGCCCAGGACCAGCACCGCGGCAACCGCTCCGAGACGCACCCAGCCTCGACGCCCACGAGGCCGCTCGGCGTCGACGGGCGTGGCGAGGATGCGCGCGAGCGCCGCCTCCGCCCGGTCGTCCAGCTCCGCCGGCGGCTTGGCGTCGCGGATCAGTCGCTCAGCGCGATCCATGCCATCACCCCCTCGCGCGCCTCGGGCGCAGGACCCGCCTGGGAGTCATACGCCGTGAGGAACGCCTTCCGGGCCCGCAGCAGCCGGGCGCGGAAGGCGCCCTCGCGGATCCCGAGCGCGCGTGCGGCCTCCACGCCGCTGAGGTCGCACCAGAACGCCAGCAACAGCACCTCGGCGTGGGCCTCGGGCAAGGACCGCAGCACGCGGCGCACGTCCTCGCGCCGCGCGACGGACGCCGCCAGGTCGTAGGGAGACCCGTCGTCAGGCAGCTGCTCCGGCGAGACCGGCACCGTGCCGCGCTTCGCGGAGCGGTAGAAGTCACCGATCTTGTTCCGCAGCACCTGGTAAAACCACCCCGCCCGGAGCTCCCCCGTCGCCACGAGGTGCTGCCAGGTCAGCAGGAACGCGTCCTCGACGAGAGCCTCGCCGTCGCCGTCGGGCGCCCGGAACCGCACGTACCGCAGCGCGGCGCCGTGATGCGCGCGGTAGAACTCCGTGAACCGCTGCGCGTTGGGGGTGGACACATCGCCAGGGTAGCCCCCGACGAGCCTGCGCGCGCCGAGGGCCTCCGGGCTGTTCAGATCTCAGTCGGCTACCGGATCCACCGTCGGGTACCCGAGCACCTCCGCGACGGCCCGCATGTTCGCATCGTGGGTCACAATCGTCGCGTCCAAGCCGGTGTGCAGCAGCGAGGCGAGATGGATCGCGTCGAGCGTCTTCACGTGCGGGACGATCGCCTCTGCCTCGGCGAGAATGGCGTCGGAGATGGGAATCGTGCCGACGTAGTCCACCACCTCGTCTCGCCGACTCACCGGCAGTCCTTCCCGCCGCAGCACGCGCGTCACCTCCGTACGCAATAGTCGCGAGGCCAGAAGCTCGACGTCGGGGTCGGCCGCGGCGTCGGCAAACCAGGTGGCGGCGGCTGGGGAATGGCCGAGCAGGATCCTGACGGCCACCGAGGAGTCGAGAAGGTAGCGCCTCACCACTCGCCCTTCTCCTGGGCAAGGAGCTCATCGATCGAGGCGGCGGTTCGCAGCTCATGGCGCGGGATCCCCGCGGTGTCGGGTCGTCCCCGACGCTTGGGGGGGATAACGCCCGGCGTGGCCGAGGGAGGAACGATCCGCCCGATCTCGCGGTTGTGCCGCGTGATGCTGTAGACGTCACCGCGCTCGACATCCGCCAGAGCTGCCGTGGGATTCTGGCGAAGCTCGCCGAC
>DAONOU010000045.1:0-13384 GCA_035409265.1 Arachnia sp.
TGCGACCCCTTGACCCCCAGTCAAGTGCGCTACCAAGCTGCGCTACAGCCCGCCCGGGTCGTTTCCGACCCGACAGTGAACTTTAGCCGACCCGGCCGCATTCGGTCCAACCGAGCACCCCAGGATCAGGCGATGCGGCGGATCAGGACCACGCAGTCGAGGAGTTCGGCGGGCTCGCCGTCCGGGGAGGTGGCCGCCCGCGTGCGGATCTCCGCGACCACCGGCTCCCACGAGGCCGGCTCCAGGTCCAAGGCGGCCAACTCGCTCTCCGGGGTGATCGGGCGGAAGGCTGCCAGGTGCTCCGGGCTTGCCCACGGCGGCGGCGCCGCGTGCGACGTCACGAGGATGTGCCCGCCCGGTGGGACGAGCCCGGCGCCCGCCCGCAGGATGCGAGCCCGGTCCAGCTCCACTGGCGACTGCAGGAAGCTCGCCGAGACGAGGTCGAACTCGCCCACGCCTTCCGCAGCGGTTCCGCTCAAGGAGCGTGGGTCACCCAGGTCGAGGGCGACGAAGCGGGCGCGGCCCGCGAGGCCCCGGTCCTCTGCCGCCGCTTGGCCGCGGCGCACCGCCGTCGGGGAGATGTCGACGCCGACGGCGTCCCAGCCCTGCTCGGCGAGCCAGACGACGTCGCCGCCCTCGCCGCAGCCGAGGTCCAGCGCTCGGCCGGGCGTCAGGGACCCGGCGACCTCCGCCAGCACCGCGTTCACGCGGCCGGACCAGATCTGGTCCCGCTCGCCGTAGCGCGCCTCCCAGAACGCGGTGGGAGTCGCGGCGGGGGTGGCATCGCCGTGTCCGTGTGCACCATGCGCGTTGGGCATGCCGACGGCGTTGTCCTTGTGGGCGTCTGACATCACATAAGTCCGATCAGTTGAGCGAGGGAGTTGAAGAGGTAGATGACCATCGGCAGCGACAGCAGGATCAGGATCACGAGGTTGGCGCGCGAGTGCTCGAGAAGGATCGCCAGGAACTCGCGAATCGTCGCGCTCGGCCAGTAGTAGCGCGCGGTGCGGCAGCCGACCGTGTACCCGGGGATGCCCGCCTTGCGCATGACGATGGCTGCGCGGAACGCGTGGTAGTTGCTGGTCGCGACGACGACGTCGCCCCGGCCCTCCAGCATCTTGGCCGAGAACTCGAGGTTCTCCTCGGTGTCGGTGGACCGATCCTCCCGGAGCAGGCTCCGCTCCTCGAAGCCGCGCTCGACGAGCCAGTCGCCCATCGCCTCGGCCTCGGACAAGTGCTCGTCGTCGCCCTTTCCGCCGGAGACGACGAGGACCGGGGCGCGTCCGGCGGCCACGGACTTCTCGTACACCGCGCGCCCGCGCTCCAGTCGGCCGGCGAGCAGCGGGGTCACCCGCTCTCCCCCACCCAGGCCCGACCCCAGGACGACGACGGCGTCGACGGCGCGGCCGAACCGGCGCGTCGCCCAGCCGTAGAGCAGCGAGTAGCTGAGGAAGGAGACGAACAGGAAGCCGAGGTAGGCGGCGGGAAACCCGATGAGGAGCAGCGGGCCGACCAACTCGTTCAGGCTGAAGATCACGGCTGCCAATCCGGCGACGACGTACAGCACCATCGCGCCGCCGAGCAGCCCGGAGACGCGCGGCGCGAGGCCCAGCCCCTCCTTGCGCCACATCGTGACCGCGTTGACGACGAGGAAGCCGCCGAGAATCGCCACCACCAGCACGACGAGGAGCAGGACGACGAGCATCGCGATGGCGACCGCCATCGTCTCCGCCTCGGACCCATCCGACAACGCCTCACCCAGCTGAGCCAGGCCCGTGACGATGGCCGATCCGACGGTGAGGACGAGCAGGATCCCCAGCCCGAATCGCCGGGAGTCCCGCGCCACGCCGATCCCGAACCAGACGGCCAGGATCAGCGTCGGGATCCAGTCCAACAGCCAGGCCACGCGGCCGCCTCAGCGCTCGGAGCGCTTGGCCCGCGGCCGGATCTCGACGTGGACCGGCGATCCGACGAAGCCGAAGTCCTCGCGCAGGCGGCGCTCGATAAACCGCTTGTACGTGTCGTCCATCTGGCCGCTGGTGAACAGCGCGAAGGTCGGCGGGCAGCTGTGCGCCTGCGTGCCGAAAAGGATGCGGGGCTGCTTGCCGCCGCGAACCGGGTGCGGGTGCGCCGCCGCGAGGCGCCCGAGGAAGGCGTTGAGCTTGCCCGTCGAGATGCGCGTCTCCCAACCCGCCGCCGAGGTCTCGATCGCCTTGCCGATCTTGTCGACGTTGCGGCCAGTCAGGGCGGAGATGTTGACGGTCGGCGCCCACCGCCACGCCACGAGGTCGCGCTCGATCTCGCGGTCGAGGTAGCGCCGGCGCTCCTCGTCGGTGAGGTCCCACTTGTTGAAGGCGATGACGAGCGCGCGGCCGGCCTCCTCGATGTTGTTGAGGATGCGCAGGTCCTGGTCCGTCAGCGGCTCCGAGGCGTCGACGACCATGATGCAGACCTCGGCCCGCTCGATCGCCGCCTGCGTGCGGAGGCTGGCGTAGTACTCGTGGCCGCTGGCCTCCTTGACCCGGCGGCGGATGCCCGCGGTGTCGATCAGCCGATAGACCTGGCCGCCGACCTCGACGATCTCGTCGACCGGGTCGACGGTGGTGCCGGAGACGTCGGAGACGACGACGCGCTGCTGGTCGGCCAGCTTGTTGAGCAGCGAGGACTTGCCGACGTTGGGCTTGCCGACGATCGCGACGCGCCGCGGCCCGGCCTCCTCGACATCACGCTCGCGCGGGGCCTCTGGCAGGGCGTCGAGCAGGGCGTCGAGCAGGTCGCCGGAGCCGCGGCCATGCATCGCGGAGACCGGGTACGGCTGCCCGAGCCCGAGGTTCCACATGCTGGCAGCCAAGGCCTCGTGGCGTTGGTCATCGACCTTGTTCGCCGCGAGCACGACCGGCTTCTTCGAGCGCCGCAGCACCCGCACGACGGCCTCGTCCTCGTCGAGGGTGCCGACGGTGGCGTCGACGACGAAAAGCACGGCGTCGGCGGCCGAGATGGCCAGCTCCGCCTGCTCCGCGATCTGCGCGGACATGCCCTGCGCGTCGGACATCCAGCCGCCGGTGTCGACGAGCACGAACTCGCGGCCGTTCCAGTTGGCGTCGTAGCTGACGCGGTCGCGGGTAACGCCCGGCTTGTCCTGGACCACGGCCTCGCGACGGCCGAGGATGCGGTTGACAAGGGTCGACTTGCCGACGTTGGGGCGGCCGACGACGGCGACGATCGGCTTCACGGTCTCGGTCATTCGGGGCTCCTCGGCTGGGTGGACGACATCACATGGTACCGGCTGCGCTTCATGGCCCCGGCCTTTCGACGCGCGCTGCGTCGCTGCGCTCCTTGGGTGCAGCCCGAGGAGCGCAGCGGGTCACGCGACGTCGGCCTGCAGGATGCGCCAGACCTCGGCCTGGACACCCGCGTACTCGCTGACGCTGACGCGCGGGTCCCACAGCAGGCGCATGCCCGCCTCGTCGGGTGTGCGATCGGCCTTCGCCTGGTTGCACGGCCCGCAGGCCGCGACCAGGTTCCCCCAGGTCCAGCCGCCCCCGCGCGACTGCGGCAGCAGGTGGTCGACGGTGTGAGCGTGCCCGCCGCAGAACGCGCACGTCCAGCCGTCGCGACGCAGGATCTCCACACGGGATGCGCGGCTGGTCAGCTCCGGCGCCCGGCGGAACGGGATGTCGACCCAGTAGTTCAGCCGCACGATCACGGGCCACGGCATGTCGACGCCCCCGCCGGCGGAGCGCACGCGCCTGGTCTCGTGCACCTTGAACGGCGTGTAGATGCCGTCCAGGATGCCCGTGACCGCGTTCGTCCAGTGGGTCTCGCCCTTGACGTCGTAGTCGAGGCCGATCACGAAGACGGTGCTCGTCGGCTGCGGGATCGGTTGGTGGGTCTCGCGGATTCGGGTGGTGAGGCGCATGTTCGCCTCCCTTCGGTGTCTCGGATGTTGGTGGCTGTGTAGACCCCGGGACGACAAACGCCCCGGGGAGTGTCCCTGGGGCGTTCGATGCTGGGTGCGGTAGGCACTCAGAAAGGTATGGGTCCCCCAGGGGTGATGGTGGTTCGCGGCGACGCGCTCCACTGCCGATCGGAAAAGCGGGAGGCGCGCGGGCACGTCACAAGACCACCACTGGTCATGACGTGTTTCCCTAGCATTTTCGTGCCCTTCTGCGCGACTTCCGCGGAACAGAGTACACCAGCCGCGCCTTTCGACACGCGCCGCCGCTTCGCGGGGTGCGCGGCTCAAGGAACGTCAGGCGAGGGAAATGATGCGATCGACGACCTCGTCGGGGGTGAGGAAGGTCGAGTCGATGACGGTGACGCCCTCGGCGGCGTCGGTGAAGTTCGACACGGTCGAGTCGTCTCGGTCGCGGCGCAGCACCTGGTCGGTGACCTCCGCGGCGCTCGCCTTCCCCGCCACCTCGGCGGCGCGGCGGGCCACCCGGGCCGCGGGATCGGCGACGAGCAGGACGCGAACATCGGCGTCAGGTGCCACCACCGTCGTGATGTCTCTACCCTCCACGACGATCGCGCGGTCGTGCGCGTCGATGATGCGGCGCATGCGATCGATCAAGATCCTGCGCACCTCGAGGATGGTGGCGACCCGGGAGACCGCGGCCGAGATGCGCGGCTCGCGGATCTCCTCGGTCACGTCGTTGCCGTTGATCCGGAAGCGCGGGGCGTCCGGCGTCGTGTCGCAGACCAGGTCGGCGTCGGCCACCAGCGCGGCGACGGCGGCGTCGGCGAGCGTTCCCCCGGCCTCCACCCGCAACACCTCGGCGGTCGCGGCGCGGTACATGGCGCCGGTGTCGAGGTAGCCGAGGCCCAGCCGATTGGCCAGCAGCTTCGCCGTCGTCGACTTGCCCGACCCGCTCGGGCCGTCGATGGCAAACAGGGCCTTCATCGTCATCTTCTTGCCTTTCGGTTGTCGGACCAGGCGTGCCACCCGGCATCGGTCAGGCGGACGCGCAGCAGCTCGCCGACGTCGCGCTCGACGGAGATCGACAGGTAGCCGACCTGGCGCACGGGGTCGTGCGTGAGCTCGAAGTCCTCGACGTTGAGCCCGGCGTCGCCGATGTCGGTGAACAGGCGGCCGAGCGCGCGCGGCTCGTCGGGGATCTCGACGGTGACGTCGACCAGGTCGATGGGCTCGGCGCCGTGCTTGCCGACGAGCGACAGCGCGCCGGTCTGGCCCATGGCGAGGAAGCGCTCGAGCGCGGCGGGGTCGTCGAGCACCTGAATGAGGTGCGTGAGGTCGGCTGCCACCTCGAGCAGCTCGTGCCGCACCGCCGCGGCATTGCTCGTGAGGATCTGACGCCAGAGGGCGGGGTCCGAGCCCGCGATGCGCGTGACGTCGCGGATGCCCTGGCCCGCGAGGCGGAGGTTCGCCGTCGGCACCTCGCGCAGGTGCGAGGCAGTCAGGATGCTCATCAGGTGCGGCACGTGGCTGACCTGCGCGACCGCCTCGTCGTGGAGGGGGGCGGGCATCGTGATGACGCGGGCGCCGACGTCCCGCGCGAGGCGCTCGATCACCGCGACGGCTCCCGGCGGGTTTCCCTCGTTCGGGGTGACGACCCAGGTGCGGTCGACGAAGAGGTCGCCGGAGGCTGTCAGCGGGCCGGTGAACTGCGAGCCGGCCATGGGGTGCGAACCCACGTAGCGCTGGTGCTCGGGTGCGAGGCGGCGCACCGCGGCGAGGATCGGAGCCTTGACCGAGCCGACGTCGGTGACGATCGCGCGCGGAAACTTCTCCAACACCTCCGCGACGAGCGAGGGGATGGCGTCGGGCGGCGTCGCGACCACGACGATGTCCGGGTTGTCGGTCTCCTCGTCGGCGACAGCTCCCGCGCCGAGGCTCGCCGCGACGACGGCGTGCGACGGGGCGATGTCCCACAGGCGCACGTCGTAGCCGGCGCGCGTGAGCGCGAGCCCGAGTGAGGAGCCGACGAGGCCCGCGCCCAGGATCAGGACGGCGTTACCCACGGGGCAGCTCCTCGCGTGCCAGGCGGCGGAAGGCTCGACGGCGTCCCGTGCCGCGCTCGAGGACGGCCACCTCCAGCTGGCTCGAACCGAGCGCGGCGCCCGCGGCGGCGACGGCATCCCGCAGCGGCGCCGTCGCGTCGAACGACGCGCGCAGCAATCCCCCGATCCGCTCGGCGTCGCCGCCGACGACGGCCAGGTCCTTCTCGTCGCTGATCACGCCGTCGTAGCCGACGCGGTAGAGCACGTCGTGGCCCGGCTCCTCCCCCAGCTCTGCCACGATCAGCTCCACCTCGAACGGTTTCTCCGAGCCTGAGGCGAACGTGCCGCCGAGCTGCTGCGAGTAGGCACCCGCGAGGCTGCGACCGGTGACGTCACGGCGGTCGTAGGCGTAGCCGCGCAGGTCCGCGTGCCGGATGCCCGCGACGCGCAGGGCCTCGAACTCGTTGTAGCGGCCGACGGCGGCGAACCCGATCCGGTCGTAGATCTCGGCGACCTTGTTCAGCGTCGTCGAATGGTTGTCGGCGACCAGCACGATGCCGTCGGCGTACCGCAGGACGGCGACGGCGCGCCCGCGGGCGATGCCCTTGCGGGCGAACTCCGCCCGGTCGAGCATCATCTGCTCGGGGCTGACGTACATCGACATGCTCACAGCGCGTTCCCCCTCGGCCCGTCGGGCCGTCCGACCCGCGCGGCGACGATCTGCTCGGCGAGCCCGCGCACGCCCTCCTCAGACCAGCGGGCAACGCCCTCGGCGGAGGCCCGCATGACGAGCGGGAAGATGCCGCGCGTGAGGTCGAGGCCGGAGGTGGCGGAGTCGTCGTCGGCCGCGTCGTACAGCGACTGCAACAGCGCCGCGACGGCGGTCATCTCGTCGGCGTCGGGGTCGTAGAGCTTCTTCAGCGCGCCGCGCGCGAAGGCGGAGCCGGAGCCGACGGAGCAGAACTCGTGCTCCTCGTAGCGCCCGCCGGTGGCATCGTAGGAGAACATGCGCCCGCGCCCCGCGCGGCGGTCCCAGCCGATGAACAGCGGCAGCACGACCAGCCCCTGCATCGCCTGGCCGAGGTTCCCCCGGATCAGCGCGCCGAGGCGGTTGGCCTTGCCGTCGAAGCTGAGCTCGGCGCCCTCGACCTTCTCGAAGTGCTCGAGCTCGACCTGGAACAGCCGGACCAGCTCGACGGCGACGCCCGCGACGCCGGCCACACCGACGATCGAGTGGTCGTCGGCGCCGAAGATCTTCTCGATGTCGCGCATGGCGATCGCCGAGCCCATCGTGGCGCGCCGGTCGCCCGCCATGACCACGCCGCCCCGATAGCGCGCCGCCACGATCGTCGTGCCGTGAACGGCGGGCAGGTCCGCGGCGCGCGCCCCCGGGAGGGCCTCGGGCGCGACGGCGCTCAGATACTCCGTAAAGGAGGAGCCAAGGGCGGGCACGTTCGTCACCGGGCCATTGTGTCAGCTTCGGTAGGGTGTCGGCATGTCCCGCATCGGCCCCGTGCTCCTCGACCTGCTGCTCGTCGCCGTGTTCGCGGCCGTCGGGAGAGCGTCCCACGGCGAAAGCGTCGCGGGCGTGTTCGTGACCGCGTGGCCGTTCCTGGTCGCCTGCCTGATCGCCTGGCTGGTCCTCGGCGTACTGAAGGACGACGGGGTCGGGCTGCGCGGCGCGGCGATCGCCTGGCTCGTGACCTGGGCGGGCGGCATGGCGCTTCGCGTCTCCGCGGGAGACACCGCCCAGCCGGCCTTCCTCGTCGTCGCCGCGCTGACCTTGGCCCTGTTCCTCGGCGGTTGGCGCCTGATCGCCTGGCTACTGCGCCGCAGGGCCGGCTGATCCCTCGCGGGTCGCGCCGCCGAGCTCCTCGGGGATGTTGCGGGGGCGCGGGCCCTGGTAGTCCGGGCCGTAGGCGCCTGGGGAGGGGCGGCGCTTGCGCATCGGGGCCAACTGGCCGGGGGCCAGGCGGCGGGCGATGGCCAGGAAGCCGGTGTGGCCCGACGTGCCGTGACCGGGGCGGATGGCGAGGCCCTCCGCGTGCCAGTCGCGCACCGTCGTCTCCGTCAGGTGCGGCTCGGTGAAGCCGCCGTGGGCGCGGAAGGTGTCCGCGACGCGGCCGAGCTGCGTCGCCGTCGCGACATAGCAGGTGAGCACGCCGCCGGCCACCATGCGCTCGGCGACGGCGTCGATGCACTCCCAGGGGGCGAGCATGTCGAGGATCGCGCGGTCGATGGGCTCGTCCTCGATCGCCTCGACCAGGTCGCCGACGGTGAGCGTCCAGGCGGGGTGAGCCCCGCCGAGGAACGACTCGACGTTCCTGGCCGCGACGTCGGCGAACTGCTGGCGGCGCTCGTACGAGTGCAGCCGGCCGTCCGGGCCGATGGCGCGCAGCAGCGCGATCGACAGTGCGCCGGAACCGACGCCTGCCTCGAGCACGCGCGCGCCCGGAAAGATGTCGGTCCACATCAGGATCTGCGCGGCGTCCTTCGGGTAGATCACGGCCGCGTCGCGCGGCATCGAGACCATGAACTCGCTCATCAGCGGCCGGAACGCCAGGTACTGCGCCCCGCCCACCGACGTGACGGTGACGCCCTCGGGGCCGCCGATCAGGTCGTCGTGGCTGACCGCGCCCTTGGTGGTGTGCCACGTCGCGCCCTCGCGCAGGACGATCGACTTGCGGCGTCCCTTGCTGTCGGTGAGCGTCACGCGGTCGCCCGCCTGCAGCGGGCCGGTGTTCACGCCGGAGAGGTTCATGCGTTGTCTTTCAGTTCGCGCCAGGCCTGGGCCAGGTCCGCCCAGGCGAGCCCCTCCAGCCCCTCGGAGACCCGCAGCCGCGGGTGCGGGGAATGCGTGACCTCCGGAGCGACCGCGACCACGACGGAGCCCGCCGCGAGCGCCGAGGTCGCGCCGGGGATCGAGTCCTCCAGCGCGACGGTGTCGCGCGGGTCGACCCGCAGCAGGTCGGCCGCGGTCTGGTAGGGCTCGGGGTGCGGCTTGGCGTTGGCCACGAGGTCGGACGTGACGATGTAGCGCACGCTATGCGGCAGCCGCGTCCGGACGGCGTCCATGATGATCGAGAAGCTGGCGGTCACGATGGCGCAGGGCACCCCGTGCCGGTCGAGGTCTTCCATCAGCTCGCGCGCCCCGGGCATCCACGGCAGGTCCGCGGTCAGCCGCGCGACCATGCGCGCGTGCACGTCGTCGAACACCTCCTGCGCCGTGGTCCCGTCGGCGTACAGCTCGGCCATGATCTCGGCGGTGACCATCGACGACGAGCCGCGCATCAGGGCGCGGTGCTCGGCGGTGAACTCGAGGCCGCGCTCGGCCAGCATCCCGTCCTGCGTCTCGTCCCAGATCGGTTCGGTGTCGACGAGGGTTCCGTCGAAGTCCCACAGGACTGCCTTGGGTTCAGCCAGCATTGAAGTACTTTGCCTCCGGGTGATGGACGACGATCGCGTCGGTCGACTGCTCGGGGTGGAGCTGCAACTCCTCGCTCAGCTCGACGCCGATCCGCGACGGGTCGAGCAACTCCACGAGCGTAGCCCGGTCCTCGAGGTTCGGGCACGCCGGGTAGCCGAACGAGTATCGCGAACCGCGGTACGCCTGGTCGCGGATGGCGGCGTTCACGTCGCCGTCGGCCGCGCCGAGGCCCAGCTCGTCGCGCACGCGGCTGTGCCACAGCTCGGCCAGCGCCTCGGTCAGCTGCACGGAGAGGCCGTGGAGCTCCAGGTAGTCGCGGTACGCGTTCGCCTCGAACAGCTTCTGCGTCTCTCGCGCGACCTCCGAGCCCATCGTGACCAGCTGCATGGCCAGCACGTTGGGGCCCAGCTCGGCCGCCTCCTCCTCGTCGCGGAAGAAGTCGGCGAGGCACAGGTGCCTGCCTCGGCGCTGGCGCGGGAACGTGAACCTGGCGACCTCGCGGGACGGGTCCTCGGGCGACCCGACGACGAGCGTCTCTCCGTGCGAGTGCACCGGGAAGTAGCCGTAGACGACGCCGAAGTTCGCGAGGCCGCCGGTCTTGATCCGGTCGAGCCACATCCGCAGCCGCGGCAGCGCCTCGGTCTCGACGAGCTCCTCGAAGCTCGGGCCGTCCTTCAGCGACTTCAGGCCCCACTGCCCCATGAACGTGGCGCGGTGGTCGAGCCACGCCGCGACCTCGGCGAGCTGCAGGCCCTTGACGACGCGCGATCCCCAGAACGGCGGCGTCGGCACGTCGATCCGGCGCTCGACGTCGGAGCGCACGCCTAGCTCGGGCTCGGCGATCTCCACCAGCGACGTCTTGGCGTGGCGGCGCTGCCTCGGCTCGGGCAGCGCGGCGCCGGGCAGTCCCTGCTTGACGGCCATGACGGCGTCCATCAGCGCGAGGCCCTCGAACGCGTCCTTCGCGTAGCGGACCTCGCCGTCGAAGATGTCGTTCAGGTCGTGCTCGACGAAGGTGCGGGTGAGCGCCGCGCCCCCGAGCAGCACGGGGAACTGCTCCGAGAGCCCCAGCCGATTCAGCTCCAACAGGTTGTCCTTCATCACCAGCGTCGACTTCACGAGCAGCCCGGACATGCCGATGGCGTCGGCGTCGTGCTCCCGTGCGGCGTCGATGATGGCCTGGATGGGCTGCTTGATGCCGATGTTGACGACGGTGTAGCCGTTGTTGCTCACGATGATGTCGACGAGGTTCTTCCCGATGTCGTGCACGTCGCCGCGGACGGTGGCGAGCACGAGGGTGCCCTTGCCGGCGCTGGACTCGGACTTCTCCATGTGCGGCTCGAGGTGGGCGACGGCCTGCTTCATCACCTCGGCCGACTGCAGCACGAACGGCAGCTGCATCTTTCCGGAGCCGAACAACTCGCCGACGACCTTCATGCCCGCGAGCAGGTCCTCGTTGATGATGTCGAGGGCCGGCTTCGAGGCGAGGGCCTCGTCGAGGTCGGCGGCGAGGCCCTTTCCCTCGCCGTCGATGATGCGACGCTGCAGGCGCTCGGCCAGCGGCAGCGCGGCCAGCTCCGCCGCGCGGGAGGCGCGCACCGAGGCTGCGGAGACGCCCTCGAAGAGCTCGAGGTAGCGGGTCAGCGGGTCGTAGCCCTCGCGCCGGCGGTCGTAGACGAGGTCGAGCGCGACCTCACGCTGCTCGTCGGGGATGCGGTCCATCGGCAGGATCTTGGCGCTGTGCACGATGGCCGAGTCGAGCCCGGCTTGGACGCACTCGTGCAGGAACACCGAGTTCAGCACCATGCGCGCGGCCGGGCTGAGGCCGAACGACACGTTGCTGACGCCCAGCGTCGTGCGCACCTCCGGGTAGCGACGCTTGAGCTCGCGGATGGCCTCTATGGTCTCCAGCCCGTCGCGGCGCGTCTCCTCCTGGCCGGTCGCGATGGGGAAGGTCAGGCAGTCGACGAGGATGTCTCCGACCTGCATGTCCCACTCGTCGACGAGCCGGTCGATGAGGCGCGAGGCCACCCGGACCTTCCAGTCGGCGGTGCGGGCCTGGCCCTCCTCGTCGATGGTGAGGGCGACGACGGCGGCGCCGTGCTCCTTGACCATCGGCATGACCTTGGCGAACCGGGACTCGGGGCCGTCGCCGTCCTCGAAGTTCACCGAGTTGATGATGCTGCGCCCGGCGAGGCGTTCGAGGCCCGCCTTGATGACGTGCGGCTCGGTCGAGTCGAGCACGATCGGCAGCGTGACCGCCGTCGAGAGCCGGAAGGCGAGCTCGGACATGTCGGCGGCGCCGTCGCGGCCCACGTAGTCGGCGCAGAGGTCGAGCACGTGCGCGCCGTCGCGGGCCTGCGCCTTCGCGATGTCCACGCACTCGTCCCAGTTGCCCGCCAGCATGGCCTCGCGGAACGCCTTCGAGCCGTTGGCGTTGGTGCGCTCGCCGATGCTGAGGTAGCTGGCGTCCTGCGCGAGGGGCACCTCGATGTAGAGGCT
The DNA here is from genome assembly GCA_035409265.1 of Arachnia sp. Lineage (GTDB taxonomy): Bacteria > Actinomycetota > Actinomycetes > Propionibacteriales > Propionibacteriaceae > Arachnia. The sequence goes on from DAONOU010000045.1 coordinate 11,891, forward strand.
CGACGACGCGCGCTCCGGCTCCGGCGTCCGCGCCGCGACGGGGCGGCCCGCGAACCGCTCGGCGAGCAGCCGGATGTGCTCGGGCGTCGTGCCGCAGCAGCCGCCGATGATGCCGAGCCCGAACTCGTCGAGGTACTGCCCCAGCGCGTCCGCGAGCCCTTCGGGGCCGAGCGGGTACCGGGCGCCGTCCGAGGTGAGCTCCGGCAGGCCGGCGTTGGGCATCGCCCCGACGGCGCACGTCGCGCGCCGCGACAGGTGCCGCAGGTGCTCGCTCATCTCGGTGGGGCCGGTGGCGCAGTTGAGGCCGATGCCGTCGACGCCGAGCGCCTGCAGCGTCGTCAGCGCGGCTCCGATCTCCGAGCCGAGCAGCATGGTGCCGGTGGTCTCGACGGTGACGTTGACGAGGACCGGAAGGTCGACGCCCGCCTCCTTCGCCGCGCGCTTGGCGCCGATCACGGCGGCCTTCGCCTGCAGCAGGTCCTGGCAGGTCTCGATCTGGACGGCGTCGATGCCGCCGCGCAGCATGCCGGCGACCTGCCGCTGGTACGCGTCGCGGACGGCAGCGAACGTCACGTGGCCCAGCGTCGGCAGCTTCGTGCCGGGCCCGACCGAGCCGAGCACGAACCGCGGCCGCTCCTCGGTGGCGAACTCGTCGGCGACCCCGCGCGCGATTCGCGCCGACGCCTCCGCCAGCTCGTCGAGCCGGTCCACGATGTCGTACTCGGCGAGGGCGGCGAGGTTGATGCCGAACGAGTTCGTCTCGACGGCGTCGGAGCCGGCCTCGAAGTAGGCGCGGTGCACCGCGGCGACGACGTCGGGGCGGGTGACGTTCAGGATCTCGTTGCAGCCCTCGAGGCCCAGGAAGTCGTCGTCCAGCGAGAGGTCGCCGAACGACTGCAGCATCGTCCCCATGGCCCCGTCGGCGACGAGGACGCGGGAACCGAGCAAGTCTCTGAAGGTCGTAGGCACCCGCCAACCATAGTGCTCCGCATCGACGGAGAAGGCCCCCGTTCGCGCCGGGCGAGCGCGAGCGGGGGCCTTCGAGGGGCCGGAGATCAGGCCAGGGCCGCGGCCTTGGCGTTCAGCTCCGCCACCAGGTCCGGGACGGTGTTGCCGGTCGCCTTGTCGACGATAGACGTGTACACGTGCGGCACCACGTGGGTGGCGCCCGCCTCGAGGCAGGTCGAGACGACGGCGTCGAAGTTCTCCACGTCGATGCCGCCGGTCGGCTCGAAGATCGGGACGCCGGCCGCGACCGACGCCTTGACCATCGCGGCCAGGTGGTCCAGCTGCGAGACCCCGCCGATCGGGTAGAACTTCACGCTCGCCACGCCGATCTCCGCGACCATGGCCGCCGCCTGCTCGGCCGAGACCTCGCCGTCGAACGCGACGCTGTTCGGGCCGGTGCCGACCCGCACCAGGCCGGGACGGGATCCCGGCGCGATCAGCGCGTTGACCCAGGTGTCGGTGGCGCCCGCCACCTCGAGCGCGCCG
>DAONOU010000046.1:0-13261 GCA_035409265.1 Arachnia sp.
CCCCGCCCCGGACGGCTCGCCGGGCTTTCCGGGGGCGGACCCCAGGTCGTGGTGGGCCGCCGACGAGCAGACGGGCGGGCCGGCGGCCGGCGGGGACGGTCCCATCCACATCACGGGCTCGTCGCTGGAGGCGCTCCTGGAGTGTCCCCGCCGATGGTTCCTCAGCCGCCGCGCGCGGGCGGAGGGGGGACGGGCGTCGCGGGCATCGGTGGGCGACGTCGTTCACCTCATCGCGAGCGAGGCCGCGAAGGAGTCGTTGACGGCCGAGGAGATGCAGGGTCGCCTCGACCGGGTCTGGGCGCAGATCCCGTTCGAGGCCGAGTGGCTGTCGGCCACGGAGCGCGTCGAGATCGGCCAGGCCATCGAGCGGTTCGCCGCCTATCAGGACTCCGTCCCCGGCGAGCTGCTCGCCGTCGAGAAGCAGTTCCGGGTGCCGATGACGGTCAAGGGCCGCGAGGTGGTGCTCGTCGGGGCGGTGGACCGCCTGGAGCGGCAGCCCGACGGCCGGCTCCGCGTCGTCGACCTGAAGACGGGGAGGAAGACGCCAAGAGAGGCGGACGTCGCGGCGCACCCGCAGCTCGGCGTCTATCAGCTGGCCGCCAGCCTCGGCGGGTTCGACGACGTCGCCGCGGGCGCGCGGGCCGTGGCCGCCCCCACCCTCGCCTACGTGCGCGGCGGCGAGGTGCTGCCCGCGCTGGTCAGCCAACCGAGCATCGACGACAAGCCCCAGCTCGACGGCGAGGAGCTGGCCGTCGGGCCCACCTGGGTGCACGACCGGCTCGCGGCCGCCGTCGACATCATCGCGTCGGGCACGTTCGAGGCGATCGAGTGCGGCGCCTGCCGCTACTGCCCGTTCGCCGCGTCCTGTCCGGCCCTCCACGACGTGGGAGGCGACTCATGACCGTTCACCCGCTGCGCCGCCACCCGATCAGGACCCCGGGCCAGCTCGTCAACGCCCTGCAGATCCCCTTCTCCGACGAGCAGCTCTCCGCGATCACCGCCCCGCTGGAGCCTGCCGTCATCATCGCGGGCGCCGGCTCGGGAAAGACGACGGTGATGGCCGCGCGGGTCGTCTGGCTCGTGGGCACCGGCCAGGTGCGCCCGGATCAGGTGCTCGGCCTCACCTTCACGAGGAAGGCCGCCGCGGAGCTGGCCGCGCGCGTCGCCGCCGCCCTCGACCGCGCGGGCGTGCTCGACGGCCAGGAGGGCCAGGGCGCCGAGCTCGTCATGACGTACGACTCGTTCGCGGCGCGGCTCGTCGGCGAGTTCGGCATCCGGGTCGGCATCGACCGCGAGCCCGTCATGATCACCGGTGCCAGCCGGTTCCGGCTGGCCACGCGCGTGGTCGCCAACGCGCCGGGGCCGTTCCGCCACCTCAGCCGGCTCCTGCACCACTCCATCCCGGAGCGGGTGCTGACGCTCGACGCGGAGCTGCAGTCCCATCTGGTCACCCCCGACCAGGTGCGCGAGTTCGATCGAAGGGTGGAGCAGGGCCTCGCCGCCGCGCCGCTGTGGCGCGGCAAGCCCTACAAGGACGTGGCGTCCGCGATCGCCGCCACCGCGGAGCGCGAGGAGCTGCTCGGGCTCGTGGAGGACTATCAGGAGCTGAAGCGCGGCCTCGGCGTCGTCGAGTTCGCCGACCAGTTGCGCGAGGCCGTGCGGCTCGTGACGCTCGTGCCGCAAGTAGGCGAGGAGCTGCGCCAGCGGTTCTCCGTCGTGCTCCTCGACGAGTACCAGGACACCTCCGCGGCCCAGGCGCGCCTGTTGCGGGAGCTGTTCACCGGACCCGTCGGCTCCCCGGCGATGGGCTTCCCCGTCACCGCCGTCGGGGATCCGTACCAGGCCATCTACGGCTGGCGCGGCGCGGCCACCGGCAACATCCTCGAATTTCCGCTCCAGTTCCGGCGCTCCGACGGCGCGTCGGCGGAGCGGCAGACGCTCAGCATCAACCGTCGCAGCGGGCACCGCATCCTCGAGGTCGGCAACGCGCTGGCGGCAGGGCTGAGTGCTGCCCCTGGCGAGCAGGGGGTGGCCCTCGTCGCCCCCGACGGCGCGCCCGCGGGAGCGGTGGCCGCGGCCACCTTCGACACGTTCCGTGACGAGGTCGACTGGCTGGCCGAGACCGTCGTGGCGCAACACGAGGGCGGGACCCCGTGGCGGGAACAGGCGGTGCTGCTGCGCCGCAACGCGTCGCTGTCCCAGGTCTTCGAGGCGCTGCGGGAGCGGGGCGTGCCCGTCGAGATCGTCGGGCTCGGCGGGCTGCTGGCGCTGCCGGAGATCGCCCCCGTCGTTTCCCTGCTGCGCATCCTCGACGACGTCACCGCCAACCCCGACGTCGTCGCTCTCCTGACCGGCCCGCGCTGGGGCATCGGCCTGGCCGACATCGAGGCGTTGGGCGCCCGGGCGCGGGCGCTGGCCGAGTCGCCGCCCCCGCCCGAGGGGTTCGACGAGGCCCTCGCCCACGCGGTGACCCAGGCCGACCCGGGGGAGACGGTCTGCCTCCTCGACGCCGTCGCCAACCCCGGGGACGCTCCGCTCAGCCCGGCGGCGCGGGGTCGGCTGGCGCGGTTCCACGCGGAGCTCACGGGGCTGCGCCGGCACGCGGGGGACCCGGTCGCCGACCTCGTGACGCGCGTGATCGCGGCCCTCGGCCTCGAGGCGGAGCTGCTGGCCGCGGGCGGACACACCAACCAGGTGGCCCGGTTCGTCGACGAGGTGGCGAGCTACGTCGACGTCGACGGCGACGGGAGCCTCGGCGGGCTTCTCGCCTACCTCGACGCGGAGGAGGAGCACGGTGAGGGCCTGCAGCAGGCGGTTCCGTCGGCCGACGACTCCGTCAAGCTGATGACCGTGCACCGGGCCAAGGGCCTGGAGTGGGACACCGTCTACCTGCCGAGCCTGGTGGACAGGATGTTCCCCTCGGAGTCGAGGACCGGCGCCTGGCCCACCAAGGCCGACACGCTGCCGGCGCCGCTGCGCGGGGACGCGTCGTCGATCCCGCAGCTGGGGGAGCACACGAAGGACGGCATCGCCGCCTATCGCGAGGCCTTGAAGGACGAGCACCGCCTCGCCGAGGACCGGCTGGCGTACGTGGCGGCCACCCGCGCGAAGCGGCTGCTGATCGCCTCCTCGCACATCTGGACGCCGGGCAACGTCCGGCCGCGCCGCGAGTCGCCCTACTTCGCGGTGATCCGCGAGGCCGCGGAGCGGCTGGGCTCTTTCCTGGACGCGGCGACCCGCGGCCAGGACAGGAACCCGGTGCCCGCGGAGCCGGCGCGGGCGGCCTGGCCCGTGGCGCTCAACCCCGAGGCCCTCGCCGCGCGGCGAGAGGCGGCCGCGCTGGTGCGCGAGGCGGGCGTGCAGGCGGACCCGGAGGCGTGGGCGTGGCGGTCGGGCACCGTCGCGGAGGAGGATGCGGCGCGGGTGGCCGCCTGGGACGACTCCGCGGTGCACCTCGCCCGATTGCTGGCGCGGCGTCGCGACCGGGCCGTGGAGCTGCCGGAGGGCTTGTCGGCGACGGCGCTCATGACGCTCAGCCGGGCGCCGGAGGAGCTGGCGGGAACGCTGCTGCGCCGGATGCCGCGCCGCCCCTCGCCGCAGGCCAGGCTCGGCATCCGCTTCCACGCCTGGCTGCAGGAGCGGTTCGAGCTGCCGTCGGCCCTCGACGAGCTCGTGCCCGCCGAGGGGCCCGTCGACGAGGAGTTCGCGCGCCTGGTGGCGGCCTTCGAGGCGGGGCGGTTCGCGTCGCTCAGCCCCATCGGGGTCGAGGTGCCGTTCGTGATGCGCCGCTCCGGGGTGGTTCTCCGTGGCAGGATCGACGCGGTCTACGACTGGCGGCAGGGCGGCTTCGCCTACCTCGTCGTCGACTGGAAGACCAGCAACGCGGCCGCGGATGCGCTGCAGCTCGCCGTCTACCGCCAGGCCTGGGCCGAGGCCCGCGGCGTCGATCCCTCAGTTGTCGCCGCCGGGTTCTACCATGTGCAGGCGGACCGGTTGCGTCTCGTCGACGCCCCGGCCCGCCTGATCGACGAAGCGATTTCAGCGGGGGTGCAGCAGTGACAACCTGGAACGGGCCGTCCGGCCTCGACCGCCTCCCGGCCGCGCGCTCCGAGGGGGAGGCCGACGCGGCGTGGCGCGACGCGCTCGTCGTCGAGGTCGACCGCGACGGCGGCATCGCGGCCCGGGAGGGTGCGCCGTTGGTGGTGCCCGCCTCGGGGAAGCGGCTCCCCACCGACATCCTGCTCGGCCGTGTCGCGGGCAGGCCGTGGTTCGCCCGACCGGTCGCGGAACTGAACGGCACCGCGGTCGGCTGGCGCGACGTCGTGACCGCCGATCAGGACGCGCTCGCCGCCGCCGTGGCCCTGACCCGTTGGCACGGGCTCTCCCCGGCCTGCGAGGCGTGCGGCGCGGCGACGGTCCCGGACCTCGCCGGGGCGCGCCGTCGGTGTCTCGCCTGCGGCGCCCTCGCCTTTCCGCGCACCGACCCCTGCGTCATCGTCGCCATCACCGACCCCGACGACCGCCTACTGCTCGCGCGCCAGGCGCAATGGGCCCAGCGCCGGGTGTCGATCATCGCCGGCTTCATCGAGGCGGGGGAGTCCGCGGAGCAGGCCTGCCACCGGGAGGCGTTCGAGGAGGTGGGCGTCCGGCTCGCGGACCTCAGCTACGCGGGATCGCAGCCGTGGCCCATGCCGCGCTCGCTGATGCTGGGCTTCCTCGGACGGGCGGTCGACTCCCGGATACGCGTCGACGGCGACGAGATCGCCGAGGGCGCCTATTACGCCCGGGAGGAACTCGTCGCCGCCGTCGCAGCAACTTCTGTCGTCCTGCCGCCCCACGCGTCGATCGCGCGGGGCCTTATCGAGCGGTGGCTCAGCGCTCGCTGAGCCGCGCCGTCTCGTCCTGGATGCGGACGGCCACCTCGTGGAGCTTCTCGCGGTGCGCGGCCGCGTGGTGCGCGCAGAACATGAGCTCGCCGCCGGAGCGGAGGAAGACCCGAAGGTAGGCCTGGGCGCCGCAACGATCACAGCGATCGACGGCGGTCAGGGTGGGGTCCGCAGCAAGTTCAGTCATGGTCGCCTCCCAGTCTCAGCGGTTCTACTGGCACCAAGGTACCCGGTCGGACAAGGAATCGGGCGGCAAGCCGCGTAGTCGTGAGCGCGTTTCGCTGGCGGATGATTCGGGTCCGGCCCGGTAGCCTGGCGCGGTGCAATCCCCGAACAGCGTGCAGCCGCACTCCCGAGACTACGAGGCGAAGAACCTGCTGGTCCTCGAAGGGCTGGAGGCGGTGCGCAAGCGTCCCGCCATGTACATCGGTTCCACGGACACCCGCGGCCTCATGCATTGCCTCTGGGAGATCATCGACAACTCCGTCGACGAGGCCCTCGCCGGGTTCGGCCGGGAGATCCAGGTCGAGCTCGCCGCCGACGGCTCCATCGCCGTCGTCGACCACGCCCGAGGCATCCCCGTCGACACCGAGCCGCGCACGGGGCTGAGCGGCGTCGAGGTCGTCTTCACGAAGCTGCACGCCGGCGGCAAGTTCGGCAACTCCTCCTACAACGCCACCGGCGGCCTCCACGGCGTCGGCGCCTCGGTGGTCAACGCGCTGAGCGCGCGCCTCGACGTCGCCGTCGACCGCAACGGCGCGACCTGGGAGATGAGCTTCCGCCGCGGCGTCGTCGGCACGTTCGACGGCGACGGCCCCGACGCGCCGTTCACCCCGGGCGGCGGGCTCCGCAAGGGCAAGCGCGTCGCGAAGACCAAGACCGGCACCCGTGTCCGGTACTGGCCGGACCGCCAGATCTTCCTGGCGGACGCCGACCTCTCGATCGGTCAGCTGAACGACCGCGCGCGGCAGACGTCGTTCCTCGTCCCGGGGCTCAGGCTGGACGTGGCGGACCTGCGCGGCCCCCAGCCCACCCACGAGTCGTTCCTGCACGAGGGCGGCATCACCGAGTTCGCGGACTTCCTCGCCCCCGACGCGCCGCTCACCGACGTCGTCCGGCTCCAGGGCCGCGACTCCTTCGTCGAGACGGTGCCCATGCTCGACCAGTTCGGCGCGATGACCCCCACGGACGTCGAGCGCGACCTCGAGGTCGACATCGCGGTGCGCTGGGGCACGGGCTACGACACGGTGCTGCGGTCCTTCGTCAACATCATCGCCACCCCGAAGGGCGGCACGCACGTCAGCGGCTTCGAGCGCGGGTTGACGAGGGCGTTCGTCAAGTCGTTCGAGGGCACCCGGGGGCTGTTGAAGGCCGGCGAGGAGATCGTCAAGGACGACTGCATCGAGGGCCTGACCTCGGTGGTGACGGTGAGGCTCGCCGAGCCCCAGTTCGAGGGCCAGACCAAGGAGGTGCTGGGCACGCCGCCGGTGCAGCGGCTCGTGGCGCGGATCGTCGAGACGGAGCTCGGCACGTTCCTTTCGGCGAGCAAGACCCGCCAGGTCGCGCGCCAGCTGCAGGAGAAGGTCGTCTCCGCGGCCCGCACCCGCGTGCAGGCCCGCGCGCACAAGGAGAATCAGCGCCGCAAGAACGCGCTCGAGTCGTCGACCCTGCCGCCGAAGCTCAAGGATTGCCGGTCCAACAACGTCGACGCCACGGAGCTGTTCATCGTCGAGGGCGACTCCGCGCTCGGCACCGCGAACGTTGCCCGCAACTCGGAGTTCCAGGCGCTGCTGCCCATCCGGGGCAAGATCCTGAACGTCCAGAAGGCCTCGGTCGGCGACATGCTGAAGAACGCCGAGTGCGCCTCGATCATCCAGGTCGTCGGAGCCGGCTCCGGGCGGACGTTCGACCTCGACGCCGCCCGCTACGGCAAGGTCATCTTCATGGCCGACGCGGACTCCGACGGCGCCCACATCCGTTGCCTGCTCGCCACGCTGTTCTTCCGCTACATGCGCCCGTTGGTCGAGGCCGGCCGGGTCTACGCGGCTGTCCCGCCGCTGCACCGCTTCGAGCTGACCAACCCGCGGAGGGGCCAGGACAAGTACATCTACACCTACTCCGACGCCGAGTACCAGAGGAAGCTGGCCGAGCTGACCAAGCGCGGGCAGAAGTTCAAGGAACCGCAGCGCTACAAGGGCCTCGGCGAGATGGACGCCTCGCAGCTCGCGGAGACGACCATGAGCCCGGCCCACCGCACGCTCCGCCGGATCACCGTCGACGACGCCAACGCGGCAGAGCACGTGTTCGAGATGCTCATGGGCGGCGACGTCGCCCCGCGCAAGGAGTTCATCATCGAGGGCGCCTACGCCCTCGACGCGGATCGTATCGACGCCTGATCAGCGGGCTCCTAGCCTTCGACGAGGATCACGGCGAGGTGGCGCGGGCCGTGAACGCCCTCGACGCGGTCGAGCTCGATGTCGCTCGTCGCCGATCCGCCGCTCAGCCATGTCACCGGCCGACGCGCGCGAAGGGCGGGGGCGAGGCGCGCGATGCCCTCGGGGACGTCGCTGACGACCTGGTCCGCGGCGATCACGCAGATGTGCACGTCCGGGAGCAGGGTCAGCGCGCGCCGACCCTGGCCCGCGCCGTGATCGAGCGCGATGGTGCCCGAGTCCGCCATGCCGACGGCGGCCGTCGTGACGACGGCGTCGATCCCGTTCAGCTGCTGCGAGGTCAGCGGTGGATCGTCGCGACGGATCTCGAGGCCCGCCGCCTCGACGGCGTCGGCCCACTCCAAGGGAATCCCCGCGGGCAGGACCACGCTCACGACGCCGAACGACGCCAGCGCGGCGACCAGCGCGGCCGGCACCTCGCCCGGCTGACACCGCGTCACGCCCGCCTTGTAGTCCTCGACCTTCTCGACGAAGTCGGCGAGGACGTCGGCGGTCCCCAACGGCCTCCCGTAGACCCACGTCACGGGCACGTCGACGGCCGCGTCCGGCTCCGGGACATCGGCGATCGCCGCCCGCACCCTCCGCAGGACCTCGTCCCTGGCCGTGCTCCGCGTCTCCGCGACCTCGCTCCTCACCGGGTTCATCGTCCCTCTCCTTCGCGGTTCTTCTTCCACCACTGGCGGAACGTCTGCGTGGGCGGCGCCTCGACGTCGCGGGCGCGAAGCCAGCGCGAGGCGATGGGGATGGGCAGCTTCCCGAGCCACCTCTTCCCGAACACCCCGCCTGCCGCGCGGGTCGCCAGCTGCGCCTCCGCCAGGTGCTTGCCGTCGGACATCACCCAGGCGGCCGTCTTCATGAGCGCCTGCTCGCCCGTGGCATGGTCGGCGGTCTTGTACTCGACCACCTTGTTGCGCAGGTGCACCAGGATGTCCGTGAACGGGATCTTCACCGGGCAGACGTCGTTGCAGGCGCCGCACAGCGTCGAGGCGAACGGCAGGGCGCGGTCGCGCGCGTCCTCGAGGCCGCGGAGCTGCGGGCCGAGGATCGCGCCGATCGGGCCGGGGTAGGGCGAGCCGTAGGCGTGCCCGCCGACCCGCTCGTACACGGGGCAGATGTTGAGGCACGCGGAGCAGCGGATGCACCGCAGCGCCGCCCTGCCCGTCGGGTCCGAGAGCACGCGGCTACGGCCGTTGTCGAGCAGCACCACGTGCAGGTCCTGGGGGCCGTCGCCGTCGGTCACGCCGGTCCACAGGGACGTGTAAGGGTTCATCCGCTCGCCGGTCGAGGACCGCGGAAGCAGCTTCAGGAAGACCTCCAGGTCCTCGATCGTCGGCACGATCTTCTCGATGCCGACGACCGACACCAGCGTCTTCGGCAACGTCAGGCACATCCGTCCGTTGCCCTCCGACTCGACGATGACCAGCGTGCCCGTCTCGGCGACGATGAAGTTGCCGCCGGAGACGGCCATCTCGGCGCGCAGGAACTTCTCGCGCAGGTGGACGCGCGCCGCCTCGGCCAGCTCGGGCGGGTTGTCCGAGATGCCCTCGGGAGCGGGCGTGCCGTAGCGCCCCATCTCCTCTACGAAGATCTCGCGCACCTCGCGGCGGTTGCGGTGGATCGCGGGCACGAGGATGTGGCTGGGCAGGTCGTGGCCGAGCTGCACGATGAGTTCGGCCAGGTCCGTCTCCCAGGCCGCGATCCCCTCGGCCTCGAGCGCCTCGTTGAGGTCGATCTCCTGGGTCACCATCGACTTGATCTTCACGACCTCGTCGACGCCCTTGGCCTTCGCGATGTCGGCGACGATGCGGTTGGCATCGGCGGCGTCGCGCGCCCAGTGCACCGTGATGCCCGCGGCTGTCATGGCGGCCTCGGCCTGCAGCAGGTAGGTGTCCAGGTGGCGGCCGACGCGGTCCTTGATCTGGGCGGCGGCGGTGCGCAGCTCCTCCCAGTCGGGGACCTCCGAGGCGCGGACGACGCGCTTGGCCCGGATCGTCGTCGTCGCGTGGGCGAGGTTCTTGCGCAGTTGGGCGTTCGCCAGGCCGACCTTGGCGGCCTTGGGGAACTCGGGGATGCCGAGCCACGTGCCGGGTTCGGGCGTGCGTCGCTCCATGGTGGCGCTCATCGCGGGTTCTCCTCTGTGCTCGCAAGGATCTCGGCGAGGTGGATAGTGCGGACCGGTTCGTGGTCGCGGTGCAGCACCCCGCCGATGTTCATCAGGCACGCCTGGTCGCCGGCGACGAGATACTCGGCGCCGGTCGAGGTCACGTTGCGCGCCTTGTCCGTGGCCATGGCGATCGACACGTCGGGGTTCTTGATCGAGAACGTGCCGCCGAACCCGCAGCACTGCTCGGCCCCGGGCAGGTCGAGCAGTTCGATCCCGCCGACGGCGCGCAACAGCCGGAGCGGCCGGTCGCCGACCTTCGCCACCCGGATCGAGTGGCAGGTCGGGTGGTAGGTGACCCGATGGGGGAAGTAGGCGCCGACGTCGGTGACGCCCAGCACGTCGATCAGGAACTCGCTCAGCTCGTAGCTGCGCGACGCGACGGCCTTGGCGTCCTCGGCGAGCGGCTCGTCGCCGGCATGGCGCGCCAGCATCTCGTGCTGGTGGCGCACGGAGCCGACGCACGAGCCGGACGGCCCGACGACGTAGTCGTAGTCGCCGAAGGACGAAACGTAGTTGCGCACCGTCGGCAGCGCCTCCTTCCAGTAGCCCGTGTTGGTCATGATCTGGCCGCAACACGTCTGCCTGGGGGGATAGACGACCCGGCAGCCGAGCCGCTCGAGGACCGTCACCGTCGCGATGGGGATCGACGGCTTCATGGTGTCGTTGATGCAGGTGGCGAACAGCGCCACGGTCTTTCCGCTTCCTGGGGACATGGCGTTCTCCTCAGCCGAAGTGCGGGAGCATCCAGCTGAGCACTGGCGTGGACTGCAACCCGACAAGAAGACACAGTACAACCAGCAGCCCGATGCTCCACCAGATGACGCGGCGGAACAGCTCGGATTCCGAGCCGAGCAGCCCGACGGCGGAGCAGGCGATCGCCAGGTTCTGCGGGCTGATCATCTTGCCGACGACGCCACCGGTGGTGTTGGCGGCCACCAGGAGGGTGGGATCGAGCCCGACCTTCTCGGCGGTCGTCTGCTGCAGCGTGGCGAACAGCGCGTTGGCGGAGGTGTCGGAGCCGGTCACGGCCGTCCCGATCCAGCCGAGGATGGGCGAGAAGAACGCGAATGCGGCGCCGACGCCGGCGATCCACGCGCCGATCGTGATGGTCTGCCCGGAGTGGTTCATGACGTAGGCCAGCGACAGCACCGACGCGATGGTGAGTGCGGACCAGCGCATCTTGAACACCGTCGCCTTGAGCTCGCCGAACACCGCGGAGGCGGAGACCCGGTACACGAGGGCCACGATGATGGTGGTGATGACGAGCAGGGTGCCGGGGCTGGAGAGCCACTGGAAGTTGTAGATCGCCGAGGAGCTCGGCTCGCCGTTCTTGAGCAGGTTGCCGAAGAGGCCGGGCCAGCGCACCTTGAGGTCCGTGGCGGCGAGGAACTTCACGACGGCGGGGACGAGCTTCGCGACCGAGAAGATCACGATGACGAGCAGGTAGGGGAACAGCGCCATGAAGATCCGGCCGCCGGTCAGCGTGTCGGCGGCGTGGGGTGCCGGCTCCGGGGTGCCGACGACGTTCTCGCGGGTGCGCTCGGCGGCCAGGCGCTCGAGGGCCTCCTCGCCGCCCTTCGGCTGCCAGAAGCGGAGGAACACGACGCCGGCGCCGAGCGCCACCAGCGAGGCGACGACGTCGGTGAGCTCCACGGAGAAGTAGGTCGCCGACAGCCACTGCGCGACGGCGAAGGCGAAGCCGATGACGACCGCGACGGGCCAGGTCTGCTTCAGCCCCCGCTTGCCGTCGGCGAGGAGCACCAGCAGCAGCGGGACGAACAGCGCGAGGACGGGGGACTGGTGGCCCACGTAGGCGCCGATCTCGCGGTAGGGGATGCCGGTCAGGTTACCGGCGGTGATGATGGGGATGGCGACGGCGCCGAACGCCACGGGCGCGGTGTTGGCCAGCAGCACGACCATGGCCGCGCGGAAGGCCGAGAACCCGATCGACATCAGCATCACGCCGGTGATCGCGACGGGCGCGCCGAAGCCCGCGAGGGCCTCCATCAGGCCGCCGAAGCAGAAGGCGATCAGGATGGCGACGACGCGCGGGTCGTCGGAGATCAGGTGGAAGGTGGAGCGGAGGTCCTCGAAGCGACCGCTGACCACCGTCACCTGGTACATCCAGATGGCGGTGAGCACGATCCACGTGATCGGGAACAGGCCGAAGACGGCGCCCTGGGTGCCGGCGAGAAGGGCGAGCTGGACGGGCATCTTGAAGGCGACGACGGCGACGACGAGCGCCGAGGCGAGCGCGGCGAGGCCGGCCCAATGAGCCTTCCACTTGAGCACGCCGAGCGTGAAGAACATCACGAGAAGGGGGATGAGCGCCACCAACGCAGAGAGCGTCAAGTTTCCCAAGGGCGCGAGTACGGGTTCGTACATGGTCTGACTCCAGTGTCGGGTGTTCGTTATAGAACTCGTCTGACCAACCTAGCAGAGCGGCGTCCTCTGGTCAGACCAACCCCCCGTTAAGGGTGTCACGGAAGCGGCCACACGGCCGGCAGGCCCTCGCCATGGGGGAGAATGGCCTGATGACCACCGGAGGATTCGACGCCGTACTCGACCATCTGACCGGCGAGATCCTGGACGGGCGCGTCGTGCCGGGGGAGCGACTGCCCACCGAACGCGACCTGGCGACGCGGCTGGGGGCGAGCAGGAGCGCGGTGCGCGAGGCGATCAAGGTGCTACAGGCGCAGGGCGTGCTCACGTCGCAGGCGGGCCCGGGCGGGGGCACGAGGGTGGCGACGGGCCAGGGCGTCGCGCTGGGAAGGATGCTCCGGCTGCACGTGGCCTTGGGCGCGGTCTCGTTCGATGAACTGACCGAGACGCGGGTCCTCCTGGAACGGGGCGCGGCGAGGGCCGCGGCGGGGAAGGCCGGCGCCGCCGACATCGCCGAGTTGGAGCGGCTGCTCGCCGAGATGGTTGCCAACTCCGACGAGCGCACCTTCAACGAGCTCGACACCGCGTTCCATCTGGCCATCGCCGGTTCGGGTGCGAACCGCCTGATGCGCGACATCACGGTCGCCATCCGCGAGGCCGTCGCGGAACGCATCCTCGTGGCCGAGCGTGAACTGGACGCCTGGCCCAGGTTCCGCGACCGGTTGAACCAGCAGCACCGGGCGATCCTGGAGGCGATCAGGCAGGGCGACGGCGACCTCGCGGCCGAGCGCGTCGACCGGCACATCCGGGAGGCACACCGCGTCCTCCTGGGCTGAGGGTCACATGATCTGGCGCAGCAGGCCCGTGTCGACGTCGTACATGAACCCGCCGACCTCGGCCTCGCCCCTGATCAGCGGGTGGCGCGAGACCATGTCGACGTCCTCCTGCAGCCTGCCCATCTGATCGGGGTTCGCGCCGAACGAGATCCAGCTGGTGTCCTCGCCGGTCTTCTCGGCGATCTTGCGGCGGATGTCGGCGTCGGTGCCCGACGCCATCGCGCACCGGGTGTGCGGGACGATCATGATCCGGTTGACCTGGAGCAACTGCACGCTGAGCACGCACCCCGTGAGGACCTCCGCGGAGACGCGGCCGCCGGGCGAGCGCAGGATCTTGGCGTCGCCTAGCCTCAGCCCGAGCATGCGCAGCGGCTCGATCCGCGAGTCCATGCAGGTCACCAGCGCGACGCCTGCCTTCGCGATGCCGTCGAAGTAGCCGTCGGTGAACGTGGCACCGAATTCGGCGTTGGCGGCGAGCAGGTCGTCGAAGCTCATGCGAGTCCTTCCGGGTGTTCTCGGTGGAGAGACTAGTCGAAAAGC
>DAONOU010000047.1:0-13203 GCA_035409265.1 Arachnia sp.
GTTCGGCGCCGCCGTCGCGGCCACCCATAGGAGGCTCGCGGAATGAACGCCGACCATGCCACCGAGCCCAACCCGGAGGCGGCCATCTCCGTGCGCGGGCTGACCAAGCGCTTCGGGAGCTTCACCGCGGTCGACGGCGTCGACTTCGACGTCGCGCGCGGCACGATCTTCGGCTTCCTCGGCCCGAACGGCTCGGGCAAGACCACTACCATCCGGATGCTGACCGGCACCAGCGCCCCCAACGCCGGCCAGGCCCGGGTGCTGGGCGAGGACGTCGCCCTGCATCCCGAGCGCGTCCGGCCGCGGTTCGGCTACATGTCGCAGAAGTTCGCGCTGTTCGAGGACATGACGGTGGCGGAGAATCTGCGGTTCTACGCGGGGGTCTACAACCTCGCGCCGGAGCGGTTCGCGGAGCAGCGCGCCTACGTCCTGGAGATGGCGGACCTCAAGGGCCGCGAGAACGAGCTGACGGCGAACCTCTCGGTCGGCTGGCGGCAGCGCTTGGCGCTCGGCACCGCCACCATCCACGACCCCGAGCTGCTGTTCCTCGACGAGCCAACAGGCGGCGTCGACCCGGTGGCCCGGCGCCAGTTCTGGGACCTGCTCTACGAGCTCGCCGGCCGCGGCGTCACCCTGTTCGTGACCACGCACTACATGGACGAGGCGAGCCACTGCAATCAACTCGCGTTCATCTACAACGGACGGCTCATCGCCGAGGGCGCGCCCGCCGACATCCGCCACGGCCTCCGCGACGAGTGGGCCGCCGCGGGCCATCCGGGCGAGCCGACCCTCGAGGACGTGTTCGTCGACCTGGTCGAACGCGAGGGCTCGGTCAGTCGACGAGGGACGACGGGGTGAACCGCACCGGGAACGGCGCCGCGACCTCGAACACCCCTGCGCCCGACGCCGCGGCCACCTCGCGATACACCCCGTCGACAAGCGACCACGCAAGAACAGACGGCTCAGCAGGATCGACCACCCAATAGTGAGCACACCCCGCACGCTGCAGGCGTTCCTTCTTCAACAGGAGATCCACGCCCCGCGTGGACGGCGACAGCACCTCCACGGCGAGCAACGGCGCGGCCGGGAGGTCCCTATCCGTGAACGCGGCAATCGGAGCCACGAGCAGGTCCGGCTGGATCACCGTGTCCTCCGCAAGCACCACGTCGAACGGAGCGAAGAGCACCTCAAGACCGTCGGAGGCAGCCTCGTTGAGCAGAATGTGGAGTCGACCTGCGGCGCGTTGATGACGGAATCGCGGTGCGGGGCTCACGATGAGCAGCCCGTCGATGAGTTCGTACCGATGACCGTCATCAGGCATCAATTCCAGATCTGCACGCGTCAACTCCCGCCCATAGGGCAGGAAACTCGGCGCCTCGGCAGTCATAACGCTCATGGTACCTCTCCCCCTCGCTCATACCGCCGATCAAACCCGAACCGCGAGCCCCCCGCAAGGCCCTCGGGTCGACCTGTGGATAACCTGGGAACCAGGGGCAACAGGATCACGGTCCCCAGGTCACCAAGCGCCCCAGGAGCGCGGCGGGGTAGCATCGGCGAAATGCTGACGTTCGAGTACCGCGGGTTGGGCGAGGAGCGGCGCCCCTCCGACTACCAGGAGGCGTGGGACTACCAGCGCGAGGTGCACGCCGACGTCGCCGACGGCACCCGGCCCGGGCACATCATCCTGCTGGAGCACACGCCCGTCTATACCGCGGGGAGACGCACGAAGCCGTCGGACTACCCCAAGGACGGCACCCCCACCATCGCCACCGACCGCGGCGGCGAGATCACCTACCACGGGCCCGGGCAGCTCGTCGGCTACCCGATCGTGCAGCTCGCCGACGGCATGGGCGTCGTCGACTACGTGCGTCGCCTCGAGGCCGCGATCATGACGCTGCTCGACGGCTACGGCATCAGGGCGATGAGGGTCGAGGGCCGCACCGGCGTCTGGCTCGCCGCCTCCGAGGGCAGGCCGGAACGCAAGATCTGCGCCATCGGCGTGCGGGTCTCGCGCCGGACCACCATGCACGGCTTCGCCCTCAACGTGCGGAGCTCCGCCGAGCGCTTCGGCAACATCGTCCCCTGCGGCATCTCCGACGCCGGCGTCACCTCCATCGCCGAGGAGGTCCCCGGCGACTGGGACGTCGCCGCCGTCGCGCACGACCTCGAGCCCATCCTCCGCGCCGAGCTGGCACGCTTCCAGCCGTCGGCGTGAGCCACGCCCGAGGCACGCCTCATCCGGCGACGCGCCCTGGAGTCGTGACCGGTCAATCCGTGAGGGACGACGGGGTGAAGCGCACCGGGAACGGCGCGGCGACCTCGAACAGCTCCGCGCCGGACGCGCTGGCAACCTCGCGATACACACCGTCCGTAAGGGACCAGGCGAGAACAGACGGCTCGACGGGATCGACCACCCAATAGTGCAGACACCCGGCGCGCTGCAGACGTTCCTTCTTCAGCAGCAGGTCCACGCCGCGCTCACGCCGCCGATCAAACCCGAGCCACGGCCCCTCCGCAAGGCCCCATGGCGATCCTGTGGATAACTCGGCCGATGCGATGCGCGCGGTAGACTGCTCGATCGTGACCGCTGTGCAGCCTGATGGAAGACGACTCCTCCGAGTGGAGGCGCGAAACGCGGAGACGCCGATCGAGCGCAAGCCGCGCTGGATCAAGACCACGGCGCACATGGGGCCGAACTACAAGGACCTGCAGCAGATCGTCACCACCGGGGACCTGCACACCGTCTGCCAGGAGGCGGGCTGCCCCAACATCTACGAGTGCTGGGAGGACCGCGAGTCCACCTTCCTCATCGGCGGCGACAAGTGCACCAGGCGCTGCGACTTCTGCCAGATCGAGTCCGCCAAGCCCGACGGCTACGACCCCGCCGAGCCGCTGCGCGTCGCCGCGTCGGTGAAGAAGATGGGGCTGCGCTACGCCACGATCACCGGCGTCTGCCGCGACGACCTGCCCGACGAGGGCGCCTGGCTGTACGCCGAGACCATCCGCCAGATCCACGCGGTGAATCCGGGCGTCGGCGTCGAGATGCTCGCCCCGGACTTCTCCGGCAAGGCCGAGCTGCTGGGCCAGCTGTTCGACGCCCGGCCCGAGGTGTTCGCGCACAACGTGGAGACGGTGCCGCGCATCTTCAAGCGCATCCGCCCCGGCTTCCGCTACGACCGCTCGCTCGAGGTGCTGCGCATGTCGCGCGCCGAGGGGCTGGTCACCAAGTCGAACCTCATCCTCGGCATGGGCGAGACCCGCGACGAGATCTCACAGGCGCTCCAGGACCTGTACGACGCCGGCGCCGAGCTCATCACCATCACGCAGTACCTGCGCCCCAACGCCACGCTGCACCCGATCGACCGCTGGGTGACACCGGAGGAGTTCGAGGAGCTGGATCAGGAGGCGCGACAGATCGGATATTCTGGCGTTTTGTCCGGGCCGCTCGTGCGTTCGTCGTACCGCGCCGGCCGGCTGTACCGCACGGCCATGGACGCCCGCAAGAAGATGACCCAGACGGAAAGATTCGATGGCTAAGAGCGAACGCGCCAAGGCGCTAGAGGCCAAGCAGAAGGCCGAGGCCCGGGCCGAGAAGGAACGGAAGAGGAACTCGACCAATCCCGCCGACTGGGGCCGTTGGCGCCAGATGGTCGAAACCTACAAGATCACGGCCAAGGACGACAAGCACCTGGTCTGGATGACCGTCGCAGGCCTCGTCGTCCCGATCATCGCGTTCGTCATCCTCGGCTTCGTGCTGAACTCCCCCGTCATCTGGGGCCTGCTCGGCGTCTCGGTGGGCGCGCTCGTCGCGATGCTGCTGTTCGCGTGGCGCGCCCGGCGCGCCGTCTACACGCGCTACGAGGGCAAGGCCGGCTCCGCGGAGGTGGCGCTGCAAATGCTGCCGAAGGGCTGGATCTCGACGCCCGTCATCACCGCGACCCGCCAGTTCGACGCCGTGCACCGCACGCTCGGGCAGGGCGGCCTCATCCTCATCGGAGAGGGCGACCCCGGCCGCCTGAAGGCGCTTCTCGCCAGCGAGAAGAAGAAGCACGAGCAGGTCGCCTACGGCGTGTCCGTCGTCACCATCCAGATGGGCAAGGGCGCGGGTCAGGTTCCGCTCGACCAGCTCGCCAAGCACATCAAGAAGCTGCCGAAGCAACTCACGCCCGCGAAGGTCGGCGAGGTCAATCAGCGCCTCCGCGCGCTCGACGCCATGCGTCCCAAGGCCCCCATCCCGAAGGGCCCCATCAACATGAAGGGCGCCCGGTCCGCGATGCGCGGCCGCTGACGGGTGGCAAATCTCGTCAACCTCGAGGCCGTCACGCACGGCTTCGGGACACGGATCCTGCTCGACGGCGTCTCGCTCGGCCTGGGCGCGGGCGAGGTGATCGGCGTCGTCGGCCGCAACGGCGACGGCAAGACCACCCTGCTGCGCATCCTCACCGGCGACCTCGAGCCCGACGACGGCCGCGTCACCGTCGCGGGCAACGCCAGCATCGGCGTCCTCGCGCAGGACACCATCGGCGACGACGCCGAGACCGTGCGCGACTGGATCGTCGGTGGCGAGCCGGACCACGTCTGGGCCGCCGACGCCTCGCAGCGCGCCGTCGTCGAGGCACTGCTGGCCGACGTCGACCTCGACCGGGCGCTCGGGACCCTGTCCGGAGGCGAGCGGCGCAGGGTCGGCCTGGTCGGCGTGCTGCTCGGCCACCACGACCTCGTGGTCCTCGACGAGCCCACCAACCACCTCGACGTCGAGGCCATCGCCTTCCTCGCCGAGTATCTCCGCGCCCGCACGAGGGCGGGCCTCGCGATGCTGGTCGTCAGCCACGACCGTTGGTTCCTCGACGAGGTCTGCACCCGGATCTGGGAGGTGCACGACGGCGTCGTCGACGCCTACGACGGCGGGTACGCCGCGTACGTGCTGGCGAAGGTCGAGCGGCAGCGCCAGGCCGCGGCCAACGAGGCGCGGCGCAAGAACCTCGCCCGCAAGGAGCTGGCCTGGCTGCGGCGCGGAGCGCCCGCGCGGACGTCGAAGCCAAAATTCCGGATCGACGCCGCCAACGTCCTGATCGCCGACGAGCCTCCCCCGCGCGACACGGTCGCGCTGCAGCAGTTCGCCGTCACCCGGCTCGGCAAGGACGTGTTCGACTTGACATCCGTCGACTACGCCATCCCGGGCCGCACGCTGCTCGACCGGCTGACGTGGTCGATCGGCCCCGGCGACCGGATCGGCCTCGTCGGCGTCAACGGCGCCGGGAAGACGACGCTGCTCGACCTGCTCGCGGACGAGCGCGCGCCGGACCGCGGCAAGATCAAGCGCGGCAAGACGCTGCGGCTCGGCTACCTGTCCCAGACCGTCGGCGAGCTCGACGAGGCCGACCGCGTCCTCGACTCGGTCAAGCGGCTCAAGGAGGAGACCAAGCTCGCGACCGGGCGCGAGGCCAGCGCGTCGTCGCTGCTCGAGGAGTTCGGCTTCACCGGCGACAAGCTGGTGGCCCGCGTCGGGGACCTGTCCGGCGGGGAGCGCCGCCGGCTCCAGTTCCTGCGGCTGCTGCTGACCGAACCAAATGTCCTTGTGCTAGATGAACCTACGAACGATCTCGACATCGACACCCTCACGGTCATCGAGGACTACCTCGACGGCTGGCCGGGAACCCTGATCGTCGTCAGCCACGACCGCTACTTCCTGGAGCGGATCACGGACGTCACCTACGCGCTGTTGGGAGATGGCAGCTGCGTGCTGCTCCCCGGCGGCGTAGAGGAGTACCTGGCCCGACGCCGGGCCGCGGCCGCGCCCGCGCCGTCGCGCTCCTCCTCCGCGCAGCCGAGCCGGTCCGACGCCGCCGCGGAACGCCAACGCAAGAAGGACCTCGCGCGGATCGAGAGCCAGTTGGAGAAGGTCACCGCGGAGATCGACCGGCTGCACGCCGACATGGCGGGCGCGGCCACGGACTTCGCGAGACTGGCCGAAATGGACTCGTCCCTCCGCGCCGCGGAGGCACGGAGGGACGAGCTGGAAGACGCCTGGCTGGAGGCCGCCGAGTAGCGGGCTACCCCTTCGCCTGGGAGGTTGGCTTCTTCGCGGTCTTCTTCTTGGCGTCCTTCTTCGGAGTCGCCTTCTTCTTCGGCGTCTTCTTCACGGGCACCTGGAGCTTGAAGTCGAAGGTCGTGCCGTTGTCGATGATCACCGTCGGCGTGACGAGCACGTTCTGCTTGGAGTACAGGTTCCCACCGGTGCTCTCGTACGCCCGGGTGCGGGCGATCGTGTCGGAGCGGTAGTTGTCGTCCATGCTCGCCAGCAGCGCGTCGAGGCTGTCGACGGGCACCTCGATCGGCACCTGGATCGGCGGCTCGCCGGGGATCTCGCTGGGGATCTCGATGAAGGGCGGCTGCGGCGCGCCGAGGCTCACCGTGATGGTCTTCTTCGCGCCGTTCGGCACGCGCACCGTGAACTCGCGGTACTCCGTGACCTTCTTCGCGCCGGGCATCGGGCTCAGCACCGCGCGGAACGTGTAGGTCTTCCCGCGGCTGACCTTTGTGACGCTGTTCGCGCGGACCTTTGTCCACACGCCCTTCTTCTTCTGCTGCACGCCCGTGACGCGCGCCGCCCGATAGCCGTCGCTGTACCGCGCGGTGATCTTCACGCCGAGGATCTTGACGTTCTCGAACTCGTTGCCCTGGAGCGCGGCGATGTCCGTGGCAACATCCATGCCGACCGCGCTGGGGAAGGCCATCGAGGCCGAGTACCGGTTGGTGTTGGTCAGCGTGCCGCGGACGCCCTTCTTGCGCTTGTAGTCGATCGACCACGTCACCTTGGCGCTGCCCTCCCACGCGTTGTCGAGCATGCGCGTCGCGTCGCTGTCGAGCTGGGCCGCGGCGACATCGGGAACCAGCAGGTCAAGCGAGACGTGGCTGACCGCCTTGCTGCTGTGCGTGCCCACCTTGCTCACCGTGGTGACCGGAACGCTCGGCGCCGGCTTGCCGAGTTTTCCTCGCAGGCCGGCCAGCCTGTCGTCGGTCACCCTGCCCTTCGCCTTGCCGACGGCGCTCACGAGCTTGTAGGAGCCGCCGAGATCCGGGACGATGCGCGCGGTCGAGGCCCCGTGGAAGCTCGCCCCGAGGGTGGAGTTCCAGTTGTTCGGATGGCCGTAGGCGAACACGTCGTTGCCGCAGACGGCGGTGACGGTGCCGACGGTGGCGGACCCGACGGCGCCGTACGCGTAGGAGACGGCGACGTTGCCCCCGGCGACGATCGGGTAGTCCTTGCCGCTCAGCGCGCCGCCCGCGATGGCGAGCCCACCCTGGGCGACCGGCTCGTAGCTCTTGACCCGCTTGGCGAGGCGCGCCGAGATCTTGTCGAACGTATCCGCGGTCGTTCCCATGGAGACCCGAACCGGCTCGATACGCCGGATCTGCGCGGAGGAAACCGTGCGCGTCGGCGAGGCCACGTCGGCGAGCTTGTTGACCTTGCTCTGCGTCGCCGGGCTGGCCTTCGCGGCCTCGGGCAGGTCGCCGATGGCCTTCATGTAGGCGGCGGGGGTCACTCCCGCGACGTCGTCGTCGGGCAGCCAGCTGAAGCCGTAGGACACCGCGCCGATGAGCGCGCCGTCGGCGTCGTAGACGGGCGAGCCGGACGCCCCGGCCCACACCCCGGCCTTGGCGACGGCGTCGCCGCCGAGCTTCATGAGCAGGAGGTCACGGGGCTTGCCGTTGGCGTCGTAGCCCAGCCCGTTGGCGATCTTGCCGACGTACTCGCCCGTGAACTCCGTCGGCTTTGTGCCCTTCACCGTCGAGAGCCACGTCACCGCCTGGCCCTCCTTGAGCCCGGAGATCGGCGAGATCGCGAGCTCCTGGCCAGGCACCTCGCAGAACATGTCCGTCGTGGCCGGTGCCGCGGAGGCCGGCGGCACCAGCGCCAGCGTGCCGACGAGGGCGGCGGCGACGGCCACCCCCAGCACTCGCTTGCTCTTGTTCATTCGCTTCATCGATGCCCCTTGCGCTGGGAAATGTGCTGCATTCACTGGAACCTAGCAGGCATGGGCAGCCCGCGGCATCAGTCCCAGGTCGGAAACCGAGGACGACCTGGGCCCGGGGCGCCGCGGAGCGCGTGGAATACTGGCGCGGTGCATGCCGATCCCCGCGACCCGAGCGTCGATGGCTAGGGACATCGCGGCGCATCCGTCGTCGGCGACGCCCCCGTGGGCACGGCCCGCGGCGCTCGGCTGCACCTGGGTCGGGACGCTGGCCACGGCCGCGCTCCTGGTGCTCGTCGGTCTCGGCATCGACGGCGGCCTCACGCCCGCGCTGACCTGGCTCGGCGGGGCGCTGGTCGCGGTGGCGGCTGCCGCCTCGGCCGCGGGCACCGTCGCCTCGTCGCGGGCCGTCGGGACCGCGGAGGGGCGGCTGCGCCATCGGCTGGTCCGCGCCGTATACGACGCCGGGGTCGCGGGCGCGGGCGCGGGGCCGAGCGGCCAGTTCCTCTCGCTGGCCACCGACGGCGTCGAGAAGGCCGCGCGGTACCGGGCCGGGTTCCTCGGGCCGATCCTCGGGGCGCTCGCCACCCCCGTCCTCGCTCTCGGCGTGATGGCCACGTTCGTCGACGCCCGCATCGCCGGGCTGCTCGCGCTCCTCGTCCTGCTGGTGCCCGTCGTGCTCGGCGGGTTCCAGAAGCTGGTGCGCCCCGTCGGCGCGCGGTACCGACGCTCGCTCGGGCGGCTCACCACGGCGTTCCTTGAGGCCGTCCAGGCGCTGGAGACCCTCGCTTACGCCCGCGCGGGGACGCGTGTTGCCGCCGAGCTTGCGCACCGCGGCGAGACGCACCGGCGCGGCATCATGCGCCTGCTGGCCGTCAACCAGCTGCTGATCCTCGTGCTCGACCTGACGTTCTCGCTCACCCTCGTCGTGGCCGCGGCGGGGCTCGCCGTCGGCCGGGTGCACCAGGAGACGCTCACGCTCGGGGAGGGCGTCGCCGTCGTGCTGATCGCGCTGCTGGCCACCGGGCCGGTCGACGTCGTGGGGCAGTTCTTCTACATCGGGGTCGGCGGGCGGGCTGCCGAGGCGCAGCTGGGCGCGCTCATCGGCCGCGAGGCCCCGGCGCCGCGCGCCGCCGCACAGGGCGGCTCGTCGTCCGCGTTGGAGCTGATCGACGTCGCCGCCTCGTGGCCGGGCGGCCCGATGGTGCTCGACGGCCTCTCGCTGGCCGTGCGCGACGGCGAGCGCGTGGCGCTGGTCGGGCCGAGCGGCGCGGGCAAGTCCACCGTCGGCGCCCTGCTACAGGGGCATCTGGTTCCGTCGTCCGGCCGGGTCTTCGTGGGCGGCGTCGACGCCTCGGCCGACCCGGCGGCGGCGCGGGCCCGCCTCGCCGTGGTCGAGCAGCGCACCTTCCTCTTCCTAGGCACGATCGCCGAAAACCTCCGCGTCGCCGACCCCGCCGCGACCGACGCGCGGCTGTGGGAGGTGCTCGGACTGGCCGGGCTGGCCGACGAGGTGGCGGCGATGCCGCGAGGCCTCGACACCCCGGTCGGCGAGCACGGCGCGCTGCTGTCCGGCGGCCAGGCCCAACGGCTCGGCATCGCCCGCGCGTGGCTCCGCGACGCGCCGATCCTGCTGCTCGACGAACCCACCAGCCAGGTGGATCTGGCCGGCGAGGCCGCCATCCTGGGTGCCCTCGACCGGCTCGCGGCCGGTCGCAGCGTGCTGATGATCGCCCATCGGCCGGGCGCGATCCTCTCCGCCGACCGCACCGTCGAGCTCGCCCCGGTTCGAGGGGCGACGGCATGAGTCGGCCGGCCCTCACCCGGTGGCTCCTCGGCCACACCCGCAGCCTCGTGCCCACGCTGGCGCTGGCGGTCGTGGCACGCATCCTCGGCCAGCTCGCCGGGGTCGCGCTGCTCGTCACCGCTGTTTCCGCCGTCGTCGAGGCATGGGTGCAGGCGATGCTGTCGTCCACCAGCGCCGGGGCGAGGACCGCGCTCTCGCCCTGGCCCGTGATCGGCGTGCTCGCCGGCATCGCGCTGGCCAAGGCGGCGCTGCGCTACTCGGAGCACTACGCGGGGCATTGGGTGGCGTTCACCGCGCTGCAGCGGCTGCGCGACCTGTTCTTCGAACGCCTGGTGCCGCAGGCGCCCGCCGCCACGCGCGGCAGGGCCGGGGCCGAGCTGACCCAGCGCGCCACGCGCGACATCGACCGGATCGAGGTCTTCTTCGCCCACACCCTCCCGCCTGCGGTCTCCGCGGTCGTGGTGCCGGCCGTCTCCCTGACCTGGCTCGGCGTCGCCGTCGACGGCGCGCTGGCGATCACCGCCGCGCCGTTCGTCGTCGCGGCGCTCCTGGTTCCCTGGCTCGCGGGCCCCGCGACCTGGGCCGCGGCCCGCCGCACCGCCCGGCGCCGCGGCGCGCTCGCCGCCCACCTCGGCGACGACGTGCAGGGCCTGCGCGAGATCCTCGCCTTCGACCTCGCCGACGCGCGCCTCGCCTCCCTCGACGACGCGAGCGCCGAGCTCGCCGCCGCCCGCCGGGCCTCGGGGCGGGTGCAGGCGCTCCGTGCCGCGCTCGGCACCGGCCTGCAACTGGGATCGCTGGTGGCGCTGCTCGCCGTCGGCTCGCTCGGGAGCGACGTCGCCATCGCGGCCACCGTCGTGGTCGCGCTGTGGAAGCCCACCCAGGGCATCGACGACTTCGTCACCGGGCTGGACGAGTCCTTCGCCGCCGCGGAGCGCGTCCGGGTCGTCATCGAGGCTCCCCCGCGCGTCGCCGATCCCGCGAGTCCGGCGCCCGCGCCGTCGGGGCACGACGTGGCGCTCGACGGCGTCTCGCTGACCTACCCCGGCGCGGCGCGGCCGGCCCTCGACGGCGTCTCCCTCACCTTTCCCTCCGGTTCCTGGAGCGCGGTGGTCGGCGTGTCCGGCGGCGGCAAGTCCACGCTGGCGCACCTGCTCCCCCGCGGCTTCGACCCCGACTCCGGAACCGTCCGCCTGGGCGGCGTCGACGTCGCACACCTGTCCCTGGGTGAGCTCCGCTCGCGAGTCGGGTTCGTGGCGCAACGCCCGACGATGCTCTCGCGAACCCTCGCCGACAACCTCCGTCTCGCCGCCCCGGACGCCCCCGACGACGACCTCGTCGCCGCGCTGCGCATCGCCGCGCTGGACGACTGGCTCGCGGGCCTGCCGGAGGGCCTCGCCATGAGGATCGGCGAGCGCGGCTCGACCCTCTCCGGCGGCCAGCTGCAGCGGATCGCCCTGGCGCGCGCCCTCGTCGCGCGGCCGTCCGTGCTCGTCCTCGATGAGGCGCTCAGCCAGCTCGACGGCCCGACCGCCCGCGTGGTGCGGGACCGGCTGGCAGCCCTCCCGGGCCCGACGACCGTGATCGAGGTGACCCACCGCGTCGACCTCATCGACGACGCCACGTTCGTCGCCGTCCTCGACGCCGGCCGTCTCGTCGCCTCGGGCACCGCGGCCGCGCTGCGGAGGGACAACGAGGCGTTCGCCCTCCTCGAGGCCCGAGGAGCCTGACCCCGCGTCGTCGTTGCCGCCGCATCCGTTCGATCCCGGATCTGCGGTCGTCCAGAATCGCTATTGACAGCGGTCGGGCTCACGGAGGAACGTTAGGCAACTTCATTGGTTGGGGGCACCCGTGGACGAGACGCGCACTCGCGAGTTGTCGCTCGAGGCCGGTCCCCGCGCGGGCGGCGTCGACCCGGCGCGGCTGGTCCTCGCCCGCTACGACCGCGACGCCGACCGGTTCAACGGCCCCCGGCTCGGCGCGTTCTGGGAGTCCGTCGCGCTCGCGCACGAGATGGGGCGCCTCGGGCAGGGGCGCCGGATCGCCGTCATCGACACCGGGTTCGACCGGTCCTTCCCCGTCCTCGCCGCCCAGACGCATCTGTTCGACACCCACCCCCAGGCCCGCACCGCCCACGGCTCGGCGGTGGCCCTGTTGATCCACGCCGTCGCTCCGGCAGCCACCCTGCTGCTGGCGCCCGTCGGCACGGACGAGGGCCTCGACGAGGAGCGCATCGTCGCGGCGATCGGCCTCGCCGTCGAGGCCGGAGCCGACGTCATCAACCTCAGCATGGGCCGCTCGATCCCCTACAAAGAGGCCGTCGACGACGAGGTCACGCGGGCGGCGTACCGCGATCCCGGCGGCGACCCGCTCGTCAACCACGCGGAACACCGGCGCGCCCACCCGGACTGGCGCACCGCGCTGCGCCCGCGTCCCGCCGACCCGCTCGAGCGGGCGGTCGCTGGCGCCATCGCCGCGGGGTGCACCGTCGTCGCGGCCGCGGGCAACAGCCTTTCGCACGTGTACTCGCCGGGCCTGGTCACGGGCGTGGTCTCCGTCGGGTTCGTGAAGGACGTCCGGGCACTCGCCAGAGAAGGCGGCGAGATCTCGCAGGCCGGGAAGCCCACGGGGTTCAGCCAGACGGTGTGGCACGACCTCGGGCTCGTGCAGCCCGCGGGAACCATCGGGACGAGCTTCGCCGCCCCGCTGACCTCGGGTCTCGTCGCGACGATGCCGGACCGCTCCATCATTCCCCGGTATCTCCGGGCCGCGGCCCTGGCCGCGGAGGCGGATCTCCTGGCGACCGTCCCCCAGATGACCGGTCAGCGCTACGAGATCGCCGCGCAGCTCTACGAGGACGCCGTGAACGGCGACCCGCACCGGCACTGGGCATCGGAGCCTTCGTCCATCGGGCCCTGCCCGGAGTGCGCGCTCCTCGCCGGGCCGTCCTATATCAACGGCGGCAGGCACTGGCTGAGGGGCGGGCGCGTGGACGCGGCCGAGCAGGTGCTCCGCGCCGCGGCCGCCTTCGCCCCGCTGAGCCCGCACGCGCACGCCAACCTCGGGGTGACGCTCGCTCTCCGCGCCGAGAGCGTCCGGGTCGCCGGCGACGTCGACGCGGTGGGCCGCCTGCTCGCCGAGGCCCGCGACGAGATGCGGCGCGCCGTCGACCTGCGCCCCGACCACGAGGACTACCGCGGACGGCTCGCCGAGTTCACCCACGGCGCCGCGGACCCGGGGAACTGGGCGTTCCGGCTCAGCTCACCCGACACCCCAGAAGACAACAACCGAGAGGACCCGACATGACGAACATCAGCATCCGCCTGGGACTGGACGACGACGAGGCGCTCGCCGCGGCGCTCGAGGTCGCCGACGCGACGCCCTCCGTCACGGCCGAGGTCGAGAGCATCCCCGGCGGCG
>DAONOU010000048.1:0-13185 GCA_035409265.1 Arachnia sp.
GCCCGCCGCCTCGTGTTTCGGCTCAGCTCGGCAGTCGGAGGTGCTCCAGGACCGCGTCGTGGAGGAGGCCGTTGGTGGCCAGCGCGCCGGGGCCCTTCACGCCGTCGACGCCGTCGAGGTTCGTGAACCGGCCGCCCGCCTCGCGGACGATGATGTCGAGCGCCGCCATGTCGTAGAGCGCCAGCTCCGGCTCCGTGGCCACGTCGACGGCGCCCTCGGCCACCAGCATGTAGCTCCAGAAGTCGCCGTAGGCGCGGGTGCGCCAGGACGCGCGCATGAGGTTGATGAACCCCTGGCCGCGGCCCGAGTCGACCCAGCCGTCGATCGAGGAGTACGACAGCGACGAGTCCTCGACCTGCTCGACCTTGCTGACGCGCAGCTCCGTGGCGTTCAGGATCGAGCGGCCGGTGAACGCGCCGCCGCCCTTGCTCGCCCACCAGCGCCGGCCGAGCGCCGGCGCCGACACCACGGAAGCCGCGATCTCGCCGTCGACCTCCAGCGCGATCAGCGTCGCCCAGACGGGCACGCCGCGCAGGTAGTTCTTGGTGCCATCGATCGGGTCGACGATCCAGCGCCGGTTCGACTGCCCCGTGTCGGCGAACTCCTCGCCGTGGACGGCGTCGCGCGGGCGCGTGCGCGCGAGGGTCCTGCGGATGGACTCCTCGACGGCGGTGTCGGCCTCGGAGACCGGGGTGTTGTCCGGCTTCGCCGTGAAGTGCAGGTCCCGGGCCTTGAAGCGGTTCATCGACAGCGAATCCGCGTCGTCGGCCATCAGGTGCGCGAGGCGCACGTCATCGGTGAGTTCCTTGGAGGCTGCCATGTGCTCAGCCTAGTGGTGTCAGGCGAAGGCGCGCTCCATGCGGCGGAAGGAGGCCAGCCGGTCCGGGGCGAGGTGGCCGTCCGCGACGGCGTCGTCGAGAGCGCAGTCGATGGCAGACGAGTCGTGGCGGCAGCCGCGGGGGCAGTCCTCCGCGAACTCGGTGAGGTCGGGGAAGGCTCCGAGGATCGATCCCGGGCCGACGTGGCTGATGCCGAAGGAGCGGACGCCGGGGGTGTCGACGATCCAGCCGCCGCCCGGCAGCTCCATCGCGAGCGCGGACGTCGACGTGTGCCGCCCCTTGCCCGTCAGCTCGCTCACCTCGCCCGTCGCCCGGTGGGCGTCAGGGATCAGCCGGTTGACCAGAGTCGACTTGCCGACGCCGGAGTGGCCGACGAACACCGTGACGTGGCCGGCGAGGGCCGCGCGGACGGCGGTGAGGTCGGCGTCGGGGTCGGTGACCAGGATGGGGACGCCCAGGGGGGAGTACGCGGCGACCAGGGCGTCGGGCCGCGCCAGGTCCGCCTTCGTGAGGCAGAGCACCGGGTCGATGCGGGCGTCGTAGGCGGCGACCAGGATGCGGTCGATCATGCCGACGCGCGGCGGCGGGTCCGCCAGCGCGGTGACGATGAACAGCTGGTCGGCGTTGGCGACGATCGGACGCTCGAAGGTGTCGGCGTCGTCCGCGCTGCGCCGCAGCGTCGTCGCGCGCTCCCGCACCTCGACCGCGCGGGCGAGGGTTCCCTCGGCCCCGCTGGTGTCGCCGTCGAGGCGCACGATGTCGCCGACGATGATGCCCTTGCGGTCGATCAGCCGGCCGCGGACGGCGGTCACGAGCCGCCCGTCGAGCAGGCAGCGGTAGCGCCCGCGGTCGATCGAGATGACCCGTCCCAGCGGCAGCTTGGAGTAGTCCGGCCGGTCCTTGGTCCGGGGCCGGCTGCGCTTCCGCGGCCGGTCGAAGGCGTCGTGGTCGTCGGTGTGGATGCTCACCCGACGAGCCTCGCCCAGTCCTCCGGGAAGCGCGGCATGGTCTTGGAGACGCACTGCAGGTCGTCGACGGCGGTCCCCGGGGCGCGGAGCGCGAGCAGCGCGGCGAAGTGCACGAGGCGGTGATCGGCATAGGTGCGCAGCACCGCCGGGCGGACGGGGGAGCCGCCCTCGATCACGATCCCGTCATCGGTCTCGTGGGCGGCGATCCCGGCGCGGGTCAACTCCGCGACGAGAGCAGCGAGCCGGTCCGTCTCGTGGCCCCGGATGTGGGCCACCCCGCGGACGACCGTTGTACCCTCGGCCAGCGCGCCCAGGGCCGCGACGACCGGGGTGAGCTCGGAGGCGGTCGTGAGGTCGACGTCGACGCCCCGGAGCGGGCCGGTGCCGGAGACCGTCACGCTGCCGGGGCCGCGCTCGACCACCGCGCCCATGCGCTCGGCGACGTCGAGGAACAGGGCGCCCGGCTGGATGCTGCGGGCCGGCCAGCCCGGCACGGTGACCCGGCCGCCGGTCGCGGCGGCCGCGGCGAGGAACACGGAGGCGTTGGTGAGGTCCGGCTCGATGGTGACGTCGAGCGCGGCGATCGCGCCGGGCGCCACCACCCAGGTGCGCTCGTCCGGCTGGTCGACGACGACACCGCGGGTGCGCAGCATCTCGACCGTCATCTGGATGTGGGGGAGCGACGGCAGCCGCTCGCCGGTGTGCGAGAGCCGCAGGCCGCGCGGCAAGCGCGACCCGATCAGCAGGAGGCCGGAGACGAACTGGCTGGAGGCGGACGCGTCGATGGCGGCCTCGTCGCCGAGCAGGTCCGGCGGGGTGAGGGTAAAGGGCAGCGCCGCGCTCTCGACGACGACGCCGAGCTGGCGGAGCCCCTCGAGCAGCGGCCCCATGGGCCGTTCGCTCGCGTGGGGATCGCCGACGAACGAGCTGGGCCCGCCCGCGAGCGCGGCGAGGGGGGGAACGAAGCGCATGACCGTCCCCGCGAGCCCGCAGTCGATCCCCGCGGCGCCGCGGAAGCGCGAAGGGGGCGTCACGCGCAGCGCCTCGCCATCCTGGCGGATCTCCACGCCGAGCGCCTCGAGCGCGGCCACCATGAGCGAGGAGTCGCGCGACTCGAGCGCGCCGCGCAGCGTGCTGGGGCCGTCGGCCAGCGCGGCGAGGACGAGCGCCCTGTTGGTCTCCGACTTGGATCCCGGCACCACCACCTCGCCCTCGACGGGGCTCGGCGACGGCGGCAACGGGAAGGTCATCGGGTGGCGCTCTTGGCGGCCTTGGCCGCGGCCGCCGCCTTCTCCTCGGCCTTCTTCTTGGCCTCCTTGGTCGCCTGGTCCGCGCGCCACTGCAGGCTGGGCTTGCCCTGCGTGTCGAGGGCGCCGAGCGTCGCCGCGCCCAGGAGCGCGGCCTGCCGCAGGACCTCGCCGCGCGCGGCCTCCTTGACCGCGGGCGCGGCGCCCTTCTCCGGCCAGGCGATGGCCAGGTTGACGACCGACGACTTGGCGAGCAGCAGCGCGCCAACCCGGCGACCGAGGCCGGTGGCGAACATCACGCCGCCGACGATCTGGGCGACGCCCACCAGGCGCACCCAGGTCTCCGCCCGCTCGGGCACGTAACTCGACACGTCGGCCGGGACCACGCGCTGGACCAGCGGCGCGATCTTGGACGTCACGCGCTCGGCATCGGGCGCGCTCTCGGCGGGGTTGCGCACCGCCTTCACCCCGTCGGCAATGAAGTAGCTGGCGAACAGGCTCCGGGCAACGAATCGCATCAGGCTCATGCCGCCCACCCTACTAGGCCGACCCTGTTCCGCGGCGGGAAGCGGGCTCGGGATCCGAGGGAATAACGAGACACGGGGCGTGGTTGAGCAAGGCATGCCCCAGCTCTTGCTCGATCCCGAGGTTGTGACCCGTGCGCGGGCCATCATCGACGGCGCGCTAGAGTGCCTCCTGATGGACGAGCAGGATCTCCTGGCGGCAGAGACCGCAGACCTCGACGACGCGCAGGCCGCGGCGTTCGAGGATGAGGCGCTGTCCCACCTCGACAAGCTGTACAGCGCGGCGCTGCGCATGACCCGCAACCCCGCCGACGCCGAGGACATCGTCCAGGAGACCTACGCGAAGGCCTTCGCCTCGCGCCACACCTTCACCATGGGCACCAACCTGCGGGCGTGGCTGTACCGGATCCTGACCAACACCTACATCAACGCCTATCGCAAGGCCCAGCGCGCGCCCCAGTCGACGGGCGACGAGGAGGTCAGCGATTGGCAGCTGGCCCGCGCGGCGTCCCACGACTCGACCGGCCTGCGCAGCGCCGAGATGGAGGCGCTCGACCAGACGCCCGACGCCGCCGTCGCCGCGGCCATCGCTCAGCTGCCCGAGAACTTCCGCGTCGCGGTCCTGCTGAGCGACGTCGAGGGCTTCTCCTACAAGGAGATCGCCGAGATCATGGGCACGCCCATCGGCACCGTGATGAGCAGGCTCAACCGCGGCCGCGCGCAGCTGCGCGACCTCCTCTCCGACTACGCGCGCGAGAACGGCATCGCCCGGAAGGACGGGGGGCGGTGATGGACGCGCATGACATGTCGCACGAGCACGACGAGATGGACGAGTGCGTGGCCGCGCTCGCGCGGGTGCACGCCTTCCTACACCACGAGCTGCTGGAGGCCGACGCGGACATGATCCGCCATCACCTGCACGCCTGTGAGCGATGTATGGAGAACTTCGAGATCGAGTCCACCATCACCGAGATGATCCAGCGCAGCCAGCCCGAGGCGAAGGCCCCCACCATGCTGCTCGCCCGCATCCAGACGACGCGCATCACCCGGCTCTAGCCCTTCGACGCCGTCCCGGCGCCAAGGAATATGCAGAAGCCCCCGCGAATCGCGGGGGCTTTCGTTGCTTGGTTCGGGCTTAAGCGTTGGGACGCTTGCCGTGGTTCGCCTTGTTCTTGCGGCGGGCGCGGCGCTTGCGACCGGTCTTACCCATATCGGGACTCCTCGTGTTTCGGTGGGACGGGCACATTCTGCCAGGAAGTGGCGATGGGTGAAAATGCTGCCCGTCTGGCAGAGTTGCCCCGTGACTGACGACGTGGACCGGATGACCGATGAGCAGTGGCTGGACGAGTTCGTCTCCGAGTGGCATCTCCTCGCCGACCTCAGCTTCTCCGACCTCGTGTTGTGGCGGGCGCTGGACGACGGCGACGTGTTCGAGTGCACCGCGCAGATCCGCCCCGTCACCGGGCCCACGGCGCTCGAGGACGACATCATCGGCGAGCGCATCGAGTACGACCCCGAGCACCAGGTGACCGTCGCGTACCTGTCCCACGAGATCGCCGAGACGGGCAACAACGCGCTGAACGCGGGCATCCCCGTCGACGTGTGGGCCATCCCCGTGCTGCGCAACGGGCGGCCGATCGCGGTGATCGAGCGGCACACCAACCAGATGGGGATGCGCGCCACCGGGGCGCTGGAGGAGAACTTCCTCGAGGCCGCCGACATCCTGACCCAGATGCTGATGCGCGGCGAGTTCCCGCTCGTGCCGCCGTCGGACAAGGCGCTGGCGCCGCGGGCGGCCGACGGCGTGCTGCGGATCCAGCCGGACGGCGTGATCTCCTACGCGAGCCCCAACGCCATCACGGGGTTCCGGCGGCTGGGGGCGTCGGGAGACATCGAGGGCGAGAACTTCCGCGAGCTGACGAGGGGGCTTCGCGAGGGCGTCGAGTCGGTCGGGCAGACGGTAACCGCCGACGTCGGCCGCGGGCTCAGCCTCGAGTTCGACGTCGAGGCGCGGGGGGCCTCGATGCGGTTCGTCTCCCTGCCGCTGTGGCTGGAGCGCACGAGCGCGGGAACGCTCGTGCTGTGCCGCGATACCACGGACCTCCGCCGCCGGGACCGGATGCTCGTCACGAAGGACGCCACGATCCGCGAGATCCACCACCGCGTGAAGAACAACCTGCAGACCGTCGCCGCGTTGCTGCGCATGCAGTCGCGCAGGCTGCGTTCCGAGGAGGGCAAGGAGGCGCTGCGCGACGCGATGCGGCGCGTGTCGTCGATCGCGATGGTTCACGAGACGCTCAGCTACTCGCTGGGCGAGGAGGTCGCCTTCGACGACGTGTGCGACAAGATCCTCGACATGGTCGGCGACCTCGCGGCCTCGCACGGCACCGTGCGGGCGACGCGGCGCGGCTCCTTCGGCGTGCTGCCCGCGGAGTTGGCGACGTCGCTGTCGATGGTCATCACCGAGCTGTGCCAGAACGCCATCGAGCACGGCCTGCACGGCTCGTCGGGTGTCGTCGAGGTGATGCCGGCCCGCTCCGGGGCTCACCTGATCATCGACATCCTGGACGACGGCGGCGGCCTGCCCGACGGGTTCAAGATGGGCAAGCAGAAGTCGCTGGGGCTGGCCATCATCTCGACGCTGATCGCCGACCTCGACGGGACGGTGTCGATCAAGAACCGCAAGGACGCCCAGGGCACCGTCGCACGGATCGAGCTCGACGTCCCGAGTGTTGGCTGATTCCCGAAGCGCGTGAGCGAAAGGCGCCGGGCCGTCAGCCGTTGCGCAGGCGGGCGCGGGCGTTGCGGCGCTTGATGGCGCGGCGCTCGTCCTCGCTCAGGCCGCCCCACACGCCGTGGTCCTGCCCGGCCTCGAGGGCCCAGGCGAGGCACTGCTCGCGGACCACGCAGCGCATGCAGATCTTCTTCGCTTCCTCGATCTGCTGCAGCGCGGGGCCGGTGTTGCCGACGGGAAAGAACAACTCCGGATCCTCAGTGAGGCAGGCGGCCTTGTGGCGCCAATCCATAGTTGATCTCCTTCAGTCAGGGCAGCAGAGACGGCATGCACGAGAGACGAGCAGCTAGAGCAGGCTACCCGCGCGCGGCCGGATAGGCAATAGCCAAAACAGAATTGGGTGCGAACCGACAAGGACTTGCCTGTTATGTGGCGGGTTTGGCAGGCTCACCCCGTGCCCCCAGTTCTCCGTCGCCCCCTCCTCGCCACGTGCATCGGCCTGACCGCGCTCGCGGGGTTGGCGATGATCGGCATCGGGATCGCCGCGGTGGTGGTGAACTCCGCCTGGTTCGGCATCGGGATCGCGCTGTGGCTGATCAGCTACGGCGCGGTGCAGCTGCTCCTCGCGTGGCTCGTCACCCGGGGGAGCCGGTTCGCGCTGGGGCTGGTGGTCGCGTCGTCGCTGCTGCACGTGTGCGTGGTCGGCAGCTTCATGATGGCCGGGGACCCCGCCCAGTTCTGGGGCAGCCTCGCCGTCGCGCCGTTCGTGCTCGCGTGCCTCGTCACCGCCGTGTTGGCGGTGACGAAGGACGAGCTGGCCGCGGCGAAGGCGCCCGGGGCGGCGGACAGCTAGGGCCCGTCTCCCGACCCGCCCTAGGCCAGGCGGCCTGCGCCGGGAGCCGGGCGCGCGGTGAACCACTCGGGCGCGCCGAAGCCCGCCTCCCGGAACGCGTCCGCGACGGCCGCGCCGATCCGGTCGGCGTCGCCTGCCCTGGTCAGCGCGATGATGCACCCGCCGAAGCCGCCCCCCGTCATGCGCGCGCCGAGCGCGCCCGCCGACCGGGCGGTCTCGACCGCGAGGTCGACCGTGGGAACGGTGATCTCGTAGTCGTCGCGCATCGAGGCATGCGAGGCGTCGAGCAGGGGAGCGAGCGCGGCGAGGTCACCCGAGCGTCCGACCTCCAGCGCCTGGAGGACGCGGGCGTCCTCGGTCACCACGTGGCGGACCCGCCTGCGCATGGTCTCGTCGGGAAGCTGGGACAGCGCGGCGTCGAGGTCGGTGACGTCGCGCAGCGCGGGAACCCCGAGCAGCGCGGCCGCGGCCTCGCACGTGGCGCGGCGGGTGCCGTACTCGCCGTCGACATGGCTATGCGGCGTCTTGGTGTCGAGCACGAGCATCTCGTAGCCCTGCTCGGCCATCGGCAGGGGGACGGCCTCGGTCTCGAGCGAGCGGCAGTCGAGGAAGAGGCCCTCGCCCTCCTGGCAGAGCGTGCTCGCCGCCTGGTCGAGGAGCCCCGTCGGCGCGCCGACGTACGCGTTCTCGGCCACGCGGGCCAGCTTTGCCCGGTCGAGCGGCGCGATGTCCAGGTCGTAGAGGTCGCAGAGCGCCGCGACGACGGCGCATTCGATGGCGGCGGAGCTGGAGAGGCCCGCGCCGAACGGCACGTCCGAGGTCAGCACCAGGTTCGCGCCGCGGACGTCGTGGCCGGCCTCGCGCAGCGCCCAGACGACGCCTGCGAGGTAGGCGGCCCAGCCGGGCTGGCCGGGCGCGAGGTCGGCGAGCGACATGTCGACCTGCTCGTCGAGGTCGAGGGCCACGAGGGCGAGGCGCTCGTCGTCGCGGCGGCCCGCGGCGACGACGGCCTTGCGGTCGAGCGCGAACGGCAGGACGAAGCCGTCGTTGTAGTCGGTGTGCTCGCCGATCAGGTTGACCCGGCCGGGGCCAAACCACAGCCCCTCGGGCTCGGAGCCCGTGAGCGCGACGTAGCGGGAGCGGAGCGCTTCCAGATCAGGCATGTCTCTCAGTCCTCTTCGTCGTCGAGGCGGGCGAGCCAGGAGGCGAGCCGCTCGACAGGGGTCTCGAATTCGGGATTCAGGTCGACGAAGGTGCGCAGCCGATCGGCGAGCCACTCGAAGGAGACCTCCTCGTGGCCGCGCCGGTCGATCAACTCCTCCAGGCCGCGGTCGGTGAAGTACACGGCCGTCAGTCCAGCGCGGTCGAGAGCAGGAGATCCTCCTGCTCCTTGTGCACCTTGGCGGAGCCGACCGACGGGGCCGACGACCACGGCCTCGTGACGGGGCGCATGACGAGGTCGTAGTCGGGGAGGTGCTTCTTCAGGTCGACGGGGAGGTGGACCGAGGTGAACGGCCACGGCCCCTGGTTCTTCGGCTCGTCCTGCACGAACCGCACGTCGGTGACGTGGCGGTAGCGCTCGATGATCGGCGCCAGGTGCCGCCCGGCCAGCGGGTACAGGCGCTCGAGCGACACGATGGCGATCTTCTCGGTGAGTCCCCGCGCGTCGCGCGCGGCCACGAGATCCCAGCGCACCTTGCCGGAGCAGATGAGGAGCCGCTCGACCTTCGACGGATCCGTGATGGCCGGGTCGTCAAGGACCGGCTCCCACTTGCCGGACGTGAAGTCCTGCGGCATCGAGACCGCCAGCTTGTTGCGCAGCATCGACTTCGGCGTCGCGATCACGACCGGACGGTGGAAGTTCACGTAGGCGTGCTGGCGCAGCAGGTGGAAGTGGCTCGCGGGGGTCGACGGCTGGCACACGGCCAGCGCGTTCTCGGCGCACAGCTGCAGCCAGCGCTCGATGCGCGAGGAGCTGTGGTCGGGTCCCTGACCCTCGAAGCCGTGGGGGAGCAGGAGCACAACGCCCGACTTCTGGGTCCACTTCGCGTTGCCGGAGGCGACGAACTCGTCCGAGATGGTCTGGGCGCCGTTGGCGAAGTCGCCGAACTGGGCCTCCCACAAGACGAGCGCGTCGGGCCGGGCCACCGAGTAGCCGTACTCGAAGCCCAGGCCCGCGTACTCGCTCAGCAGCGAATCCCACACCTCGAAGGTGGCCTGGTCCTCGGTGAGGTGCTTCAGCGGCACCCAGGCGTCGTTGTTGACCCGGTCGACGATCGCCGCGAAGCGCTGCGAGAACGTGCCGCGGCGCGAGTCCTGGCCGGTGAGGCGCACGGGCCGGTGCTCCATCAGCAGCGAGCCGATGGCCATGATCTCGGCCGTCGCCCAGTCGATGGGGCCCTCGAGGATCGCCGCGGCGCGGCGCTCCAGCTGCGGCTTGACCTTCGGATGGACGGTGAAGCCCTCCGGGAACTGCGTGTGCACGTTCGCGATGGTCTGCACCATCTCCGGCGTGATCTCGGTAAGGCGCTCCTCCGGCTTGGTCGGGTAGTACGGCACGCGACGGTAGTCGTCGTCCGTGTCGGTTGCCTCGCGGACCTCGCGGAAGACGTTCTCGAGCCGCTCGCGGAAGCGGTTCATGACCTCCTCGGCGTCCGCCATGGAGATGTCACCGCGGCCGATCAGCGACTCGGTGTACAGGCGCCTCGTCGAGCGCTTCTGCTCGATCAGGTCGTACATGTTCGGCTGCGTGAAGCTGGGGTCGTCGCCCTCGTTGTGGCCGCGGCGGCGGTAGCACACGAGGTCGATCACGATGTCGCGGTGGTACTTCTGGCGATAGTCGAACGCGAGGCGCGCGGCGCGGATGCAGGCGTCCGGGTCGTCCCCGTTGACGTGCAGCACCGGGGCGGAGATCGACTTGGCCACGTCGGTGCAGTAGACCGAGGAGCGGGACTCCGACGGCGCGGTCGTGAAGCCCACCTGGTTGTTGACCACCACGTGGATGGTGCCGCCTGTCTTGTAGCCGCGCAGCTGGCTCATCTGGAGCGTCTCGTACACCACGCCCTGGCCGGCGAACGAGGCGTCGCCGTGCAGGGTGAGCGCGAGGACGGGGTAGTCGTTGCCGGGCAGCGTG
Source organism: Arachnia sp. (assembly GCA_035409265.1). GTDB lineage: Bacteria > Actinomycetota > Actinomycetes > Propionibacteriales > Propionibacteriaceae > Arachnia. Next base: position 10,299 of record DAONOU010000048.1, read on the forward strand.
TCCTGCTTGGCGCGCGTGATGCCCTGCAGGACAGGGTTCACGGCCTCCAGGTGCGACGGGTTCGCGGCCACCGAGGCCTTCACCGTCGCGCCGTTGGAGGCCACGAAGACGCCCTCGGCGCCGAGGTGGTACTTCACGTCGCCGGTGCCGCTGACGTCGATGGCGCCGTCGAACTCCTTGAAGATCTGGCCGTACTTCTTGCCGACGATGTTGGCGAGCACGTTGAGCCGGCCGCGGTGCGGCATGCCGATACACACCTCGTCGAGAGCGTCGTTGGCCGCCTGCTGCGCGATCTCGTCGAGCAGCACGATCAGCGACTCGCCACCCTCGAGCGAGAACCGCTTCTGGCCGACGAACTTGGTCTGCAGGAAGGTCTCGAAGACCTCGGCCTCGTTCAGCTTGTCGAGGGCGTGCATGTGCTCCTCGTGCGTGAGCGGCGTGTGCGGCCGCTCCATCCGCTGCTGGAACCACTCCCGCTGGCGCGGGTCCGTGATGTACATGTACTCGACGCCGATGGTGCGGCAGTACGAGGCCTGAAGGACGTTCAGGATGTCGCGCAGCGGCAGGTAGACGCGCTCCTTCGCCCCGAAGGTCCCGACGGCGAACTCGCGGTCGAGGTCCCAGATGCTGAGGCCGTGCGTCTCGAGGCGCAGGTCCTCGTGCGCGCGCTGCCGGTACTCGAGCGGGTCCGTGTCGGCGACGAGGTGGCCGAACGTGCGGTACGCGGTCACGAGCTCCAGCACGCGGGCGGTCTTCGACACCTGCGAGTCGCGGTGCGCCGACACGTCCGGGGACCAGCGCAGCGGCTCGTAGGGGATGCGCAGCGCCTCGAAGATGTCGTCGTAGAAGCCGTCCTCGCCGAGCAGCAGGCCGTGCATCTTCTTCAGGAACTCGCCCGACGTCGCGCCCTGGATGACGCGGTGGTCGTAGGTGCTGGTCAGCGTGGTGACCTTGCTGACGCCGAGATCGGTGATCCGCGAGGGGCTCATGCCCTGGAACTCGGCGGGGTAGTCGATGTTGCCGACGCCCATGATGACGCCCTGGCCGGTCATGAGCCGGGGCACCGAGTGGTTCGTGCCGATGCCGCCGGGGTTGGTGAGCGAGGCCGTGGTGCCCGCGAAGTCGGAGACCTGGAGCTGACCCTCGCGCGCCTTCTTCACCACATGCTCGTAGGCGGACCAGAACTGGAAGAAGTTCAGCTCCTCGCAGCCCTTGATGTTGGGCACGAGCAGCTGGCGGGTGTCGCCCTTCCTGAGGTCGATGGCGATGCCGAGGTTGATGGCGGGGTTCTCGACGAGGTTCGGCTTGCCGTCGACGACCTCGTAGGCGTTGTTCATCTCGGGCAGCGCCTTGAGCGCCTGCACCATGGCGTAGCCGATGATGTGGGTGAACGAGACCTTGCCGCCCTTGGAGGTGCGCAGGAAGTTGTTGATGACCGTTCGCTGGTCGATGACAAGCTTCATCGGCACCGAGCGCACCGACGTCGCCGTCGGCACCGTCAGCGAGACGTCCATGTTCTTGGCCGTGCGCATGGGCGCGCCGCGCATGACCGTGTAGCGAGGTTCGGCCTTCGACGGCGTGGGGCGCAGCGTCGGGTTGGGGGCGTTGGCGGAGAGGCCCGCGCCGCTGCCGGGGTTCGAGGGCAGGCCCTCGCCGCGGCGGGCCGCGTCGACCATTGGGCGCGCCTCGGGCCTCGCGGTGGGCGCGGGGGCGGACGGTGTGACGACAGGGGCCGGCTTCGCCGCGACGGGGGCTGGCGCCGCCGCGACAGGAGCCGGCGCGGGTGGTGCCGCCGCGACGGGAGCCGGGGCGGGCGTGGGCTTCGGCGGCGTCGGTTGGCTGGCTGCGGGGGCGGGCGCAGGAGCCGCGGGGGCGCCTTCGGCGGCGAAGAACCGCTGCCAGGAGGCGTCGACAGACTGAGGATCAGCCTGGTACGCCTCTCGCATGTCGTCGATCAGCCAGGAGTTGGCCCCGAACGCGTCGTTGGACTCAGGTGCAGACATGTGCATTAGTGGCCGGTGCCACAATCCCCTCTATGTGTGAGTTCCCGCAGGCGGCTGCGGCTGCGCCGGTTAGCTTACCCAATAAAGGGAGGATTCGGTTGCCGACGCACGGCGGCTGGAAAGCAGGGCCAGCCACACCGCGTGGCCGGTGAGGACAACCAGCGCGAGGTTGCGGAGGACGAGCACCGCGGTCTCCGGACCGGACCCCAAGGGAATGGCCATGACGCCGTACGCGCCCCAGGGATAGCTGAGCTGCGTGAGGGCACCGACGATCACCAGAGCGACCGCGTGGACGCGGAGGTGGCGCCGCAGCCGCTCCGGCATGCCGGTGAGCAGGAGAGCTGCCATCGGGCCCCCCAGCCACAGGATGTACTGCGGCGAGAGGGTCTTGTTCGAGACGATCGTCGCGAGCACGACGGCGAGCACGGAGAAGAGGATGGCGGGCTGGAGGAGCGGGTCGTCGCGCCGGAGGTTCCTGATCAGCCGCGCGGAGAGCCACGCCGTCAGCGCGACGGTGGCGGCCGTCAGCGCCGTCGCCACCCCGAGCATGAGGCCCACGCCGGGGGAGCCGGCCTCGATCTCCAGCGCGTTGTAGTCCGACAGCGAGATGGGCCACGACGGGTTGTCGGTGAACGTGCGCAGCCACATCAGCGGGGTCGCCGGGACGGACTCGATCTGCAGTCCCCGGCCGCTTTGCCAGGTCACGGGCGAGACGGTCCGTTCCCAGCCGACGGCGGCGAGGGAGGCGAGCGCCAGCCCAAGCCCCGCGATGCCGAAGCCGAGGAGTCTGCGCCGCGCCGGGCCGGGACGGAGCGGGTCGGGTGCGAGGAGCGGGCCGATCAACAGCGCCGGCCACAGCTTGATCGCGGCGCCGAGCCCCAGCA
>DAONOU010000049.1:0-13169 GCA_035409265.1 Arachnia sp.
ATCCTGTCAATTACCTATTGGATGGGCAGCAGCGGCTCTCAACTGTGTGTGGCGCCCTATACTGGTCTCCGGGGAATCCGAAGAGTGTTTGGAATTTGGTTTTCGACCTGAAATCTGAGAAATTCGCCCATTCGGAGACGGTCGATGACCCACCGGTGCATCACGTCCCCCTTCGAACTTTGGCAAATCCTTCAGACTTCTATAAGCGCCTTGCGGCGCTTAATGATGACGTGCTGCGCGACAGGGCGGACTTTTTCTTCAATAGATTCATGGATTATCAGGTCCCGCTGGTGACCCTTGGTGATATGACCATCGAAGATGTCGCGCCAGTGTTCGAGAGAATTAACTCCACGGGCACCAGATTGACCATATACGATTTGATGCGAGCGGCGACGTGGAGCCCGGATTTCGATCTGGGGAAGACCTTGGATGACATCAAGGAGACCCTCGCACCCAAGCTGTTCGACACCCTCGATAACAAAACATTTCTTCGAATTCTCGGGGCAGCGGCGGGAGGAGACTTCTCTAGGCAAAGCGTCGACGCCCTGCGTGATCTGAGTAAGGATGACCTGGCTCGCACGGCGACTGCCGCTAAGGGTGCGGCGCAGCGCGCTGCGGATTTCCTGTCGACTGAGATCAATATGCCGCGCGCCGAGGCGCTTCCGTACGCAAATCAGTTCGCGGTCTTGTGTGAGATATTCCGCCTCGTTCCCGCGCCTAATGGGAAGCAGTTAGAGGCGATTAAGGAATGGTTTTGGCGCACGACTCTAACGGGATATTTTGGCGGCTGGGATTCGGGGCAAATGACCCAGGATACTCGACAAGTTAGGAGATTTGCCGAGGGTGTGGAGGCTGAGCTTGGCGCCGGCGGGGTTATTCCTACTGCCGGGCTCTGGCAAGTGAGGGCCTTTCGCTCGAACAGCGCGGCATCCAAGATGCTGCCGCTCCTGTTGGCCCGTGAGCATCCGCTGGATATCGTTAATGGTCAGCGGATAGATGTAGGCAAGTCCTTGGCCTGGAATAACGATAAAGAATACCATCATTTCTTCCCGAAGAAATTCCTGGAGCGCAGCGGGGTTTCATCTCAGCGCGCCAATGTTGTTGGAAACATAGTTCTCCTCACCTCGAGCAGCAATATTGCGATCCTCGATAAGGCCCCGAGTGTGTATCTCGGTAGAATTATCGATCAAATAGGTAGAGATGCTGTGGCGGACCGTTTGAGGCGGAGCTTGGTCCCAGAAGATGCACTGGATGCTGCGCTTTGTGACGACTATACTGCCTTTCTTGAGGCGCGCGCCGACTATCTGCATCAGCACGCTTTGACGCTGGTAGGTTCAGTGCCAGGAGGAGGGAATGAGTCGGACGTTTTGGATGACGATGACTCGGATACAAGCGATTAGCGGCTCGGCCTGAAGGTGAGGCGCGTTGAGTGAACCGAGTCTGGGTCGAAGTAGTGAAGAACGCCAGGTGCCGTTGAGTCCGCCAGGCTACGGTTGGGAGTACGCTTGTGATGTCATCCCAGGGCGATGTCGAGGGCCTTCCAGTCGATGTCTGCCGGAGCCAGAGACAGGATCTCGGCCAACAGGCCTTGGCGGGCAGTACGGACGTTCTCGTCCTCGGCGTTGACCAGGATCTCGTCGAAGAACCTTGCCGCTGCCGCGACCACGTGTTCCGTGCGGCCGAGGATGACCTCGACAGGCTGTGCGGCCGTGTCGCCCTCGACGGCGTCCAGGGCGGCGGCCAGGTCCAGCTCCGCGGTCACGATCAAGTCCTTTCGACGCGCGCCGCCGCTTCGCGGGGCGCGCGGCTCAAGGAACGACTCAGGCAGGATGCGGCTGATGCGGACCAGGGTCGCGACCAGGTTGCGGAGGCGCGAATCGTCAGCCGCCGACGACAGTTCGGACAGCAAACGCGCGGCGCGGCCGGGGGCGTCGGCGGCGGGCAGGATCGCGGAAACGAGATCGGCGGAGGTGCCCTCGTCGCGCAGCAGCTGTGCGAAACGTCCGACGGTGAACTCCAACGCCGCATCCACAGCGTCGGGGGCGACGTCCACGCCCTGCTCGGCCAGGCGCGCGACGGCGTCCTCAAGCCCGGCGCGGATGGTCAGCGACTCCAGCGGGGTGCCCGCCGACTCGCGCAGGATCCGCACCACGCCAAGGGCCGCGCGGCGCAGGCCGTACGGGTCGGACGAGCCGGTGGGCTTGGCGCCCAACGCGAACATCGCGGCCAGCAGGTCGAACCGGTCGCCGAGCGCCAGCAGCGCGCCGGGGACCGACGCGGGCACGGGGTCGGCAGAGGTGTGCGGCTGCTCCATCTCGTACAGCGCGTCCGCGACAGCCTCGGTCTCGCCCATGCGGACGGCGTACTCGCGCGCGATGAACCCGGCGAGCGAGCTCATCTCCACCACCATCTGCGTCGCGAGGTCGAACTTCGCCAGCTCCCCGGCGCGGGTGAGGGTCGCCAGCTCCTCGCCGGTGAGGCCGACGCGGGCGCCCAGCCGGGCCGCGACGTCGGCGATGCGACGCGCGCGCAGCCCCACCGAACCCAGCCGGTCCTCGAATGTCAGCTTGTCCAAGCCGGGAACGAACTCGCCGGCCTTGGCGGTCTGCAGATCGGCGTTCCAGAAGAACAGCGCGTCCTCGTAACGGGCGCGGATCACCGACTCGTTGCCGGCGCGCACCGTGTCGTCGTCGCACAGGCCGTTGGCCATCGTGACGAAGTGCGCCGCGAGCGCGCCGTCGCGGTACACCGGCAGGTAGCGCTGGTGCTTGCGCATGACCGTGGTGAGGATCCGCGAGGGCAATTCCAGGTAGCGCTCGTCGAAGTTGCCGAGCACGCCGTGCGGGTCCTCGACCAGGTTGTTGATCTCGGCGACCAGCGCGGGCTCGCCCTCGGCGTCGACGGTGCCGCCGACCCCGGCGGCCAGCGCCTGCGCCTGCTCGACGATCGACGCGCGGCGGGCGTCGCTGGATAGCTCGATGGAGCCGGCGGCGATCGTCGGAAGCAGGTCGTCGGCGGAGGCGACCTCGACCCGGCCCACGAGCGCGCCGTCGGAGCGCTTGCCCGACTCCTCGCCCGCGACGGGGCGCTGCAGGTAGGTGGTGCGCCCGGCGGTCAGCTCGGACACCTGGACGGGGACGACGGTGTCGCCCCACAGCGCGACGATCCACCGGATCGCACGCGAGAACGACAGCTTCGGGTCGTTCCAGCGCATGTTCTTCTCGGCGCGCAGGCCGGTCACGACATCGGCGAGGATGGTGCCCGTCACGTCGAGGACGTCTCGGCCCTGGACCGCGACCTTGACGACGGCGTGCTCGTTGCCGCCGATCTCGGCCTTCTCGACCTGGTCGGCCGCCACGCCCTGGCCGCGCATGAAGCCCTGGAGCGCCTTGGTGGGGTTGCCCTCGGCGTCGAACGCCGCGGACCACTTCGGCCCCTTGCGGAGCTGCTCGGCGTCGGGCTCGCTGGGGGCGACGCCGGCGATGGTGGCGACGATGCGGCGCGGCGTGCCGTCGACGGCGATCTCGCCGTGCGCGAGGCGCGTCGCGGCCAGCTTCTCCGTCAGCGCGGCGCGGACAGCGTCGATGGTCTGGGGCACCACGTGGGGCGGGAGTTCCTCGACGCCGATCTCGAACGCGAGCGTCTGGGGCGCGAGTTGCTGGGCGGGTGCGGGGCCTTTCGACGCGGCCGCGGTCGACGCGCCCGGTTCACCCTCCGGCGCGGCCAGGTTCAGGGGGAAGCCCAGCTCCTCGCGGCGCTCGATCCACAGCGCGGCGGTGTCGCGCATCAGGCGGCGCATGGTGGCGAAGGCCTTCGCGCGCTCCGTCGTCGAGATGGCGCCGCGGGCGTCGAGGACGTTGAACGCGTGGCTCGACTTCAGGATGAAGTTGTGCGCGGGCACGGGCAGGCGCTTCTCGACCATGCGGGCGGCCTCACCGACGTAGGTCTCGTACAGGCGGCGGTTGGCCTCGACGTCGGCATCGTCCAGGTAGTAGCGGCTCATCTCGTACTCCTGCTGGCCGAGCGCCTCGCCGTAGGTGACGGGGCGGCCGTCGGAGGCGAGGGAGTAGACGATGTCCTTGAAGTGCGTCACGCCCTGCTGTGCCATCAGGATGCGTTCGACGCCGTAGGTGAGTTCGACGGGGATGGGGTCGAGGTTCTGCCCGCCCACCTGCTGGAAGTAGGTGAACTGCGTGATCTCCATGCCGTCGAGCCACACCTCCCACCCGAGGCCCCACGCGCCGATGGCCGGCTGCTGCCAGTTGTCCTCGACGAAGCGCACGTCGTGCTTGGAGAGGTCGATGCCGAGCGCCTCGAGCGAGCCGAGGTACAGCTCCTGCGGGTCGCCGGGCTCGGGCTTCAGGATCACCTGGAACTGCGTGTGCGTCTGCAGGCGGTTGGGGTTCTCGCCGTAGCGGGAGTCGTCGGGGCGCACCGACGGCTCGACGTAGGCGACGTCCCACGGCTCGGGACCGAGCACCCGCAGCACCGTCGCGGGGTTCATCGTGCCCGCACCGACCTCCGTGTTGAAGGGCTGCCAGGTCAGGCAGCCCTTGTCGGTCCAGTAGTCGGAGAGTCGTCGCAGAGCGTCTTGCATCGTCAGCACCCGCGCATTGTATCCGGGCCCGACGCCGGGGATCACCTCGTGGTCCCCCGCGCGGGTGGACGCGATCTGGCGGGCAGCGTCAGGAAGCTCGAGAACGAGGCTCGGACGTGTGTGGTCCGTAGGCCGTAGGGTGGCCAGTACGGTGAGGGCCATGAAGGAGCAGACATGAAGGTGCTTGTCCCGGACGCATACAAGGGCGCGCTGCCCGTGATCGAGGGCGTCGAGATCGTCGTCGTCCCCACCCGCGAACCCGTCGCCGAGGAGCACCTCGACGCCGAGGTGCTGGTGGCGTGGGGGCAGCCCGCGGGCGTGCTCCGCGACGCCGCGGAGCGCCTCGCCGAGCTCCGGCTGGTGCAGGGCTTTCAAGCGGGGCCCGACGTCGTGATGGGCGCCGGATTCGATCCGCGGGTGCCCATCTGCTCCGGCGTCGGCCTGCACGACGGCCCGGTGGCCGAGCACGCGCTGGGCCTCACCCTCGCGCTGCTGCGCAACCTCCCCCTGGCGCTGGCCCGCCAGGCCGAGCGGCAGTGGGACGGCCGCCTCGGCGGGACACTGCGACCCCGCGCGTACGACGGCAGGGTCACGACCCTCGACGGCGCCAACGTCACCATCTGGGGCTTCGGGTCCATCGGCTCGACGCTCGCGCCGCTGCTCACCGCGCTCGGCGCGCGGGTGACAGGCGTGGCGCGGTCGGCGGGGGAGCGCAACGGCTACCCGGTCGTTGATGAGTCGAGCCTCGACGACGTGCTCGCCGACACCGACGTCCTCGTCATGATCCTCCCGCACTCGGACGCCACGAGCGCTGCGCTGAACGCGGACCGGCTGGCCCGGCTCAGGCAGGGCGCGCTGCTGGTCAACGTCGGCCGGGGCACGACGGTCGACGAGGAGGCGCTCGTCGCGGCGCTGGAGTCCGGACGCCTCGCCGGCGCGGCGCTCGACGTCACCGCCGTCGAGCCGCTGCCCGCCGACTCGCCCCTGTGGGCCGCCCCGAACCTGATCCTCACGCCGCACACCGCCGGCGGTCGTCCCCGCGGCGCCGACAGGCTGTTGACCAGCCAGATCGCCGCGCTCCGCGCCGACCGTCCGCTGAGGAACCTCATCCCGCGCTGAGCGGCGTCGGGCCGCCGGGTGGTGCAAGGATGGGGCGGTGAGCTCGACCCGAACCGACCTGACCAAGTTCGCGTGGCTGTCCATCGCGGCCGCCCTCGTGACCATCGCCCTGAAGACCGGGGCGTGGCTCATCACAGGCTCCGTGGGCCTCGCGTCGGACGCGGCGGAGTCCGTCGTCAACCTGGTCGCCGCGATCGTCGCGCTGATCGCGCTGCGCGTCGCCGCGAAGCCCGCCGACAAGAACCACCACTACGGCCACACCAAGGCCGAGTACTTCTCGGCGATCGTCGAGGGCGTCATGATCTTCGTGGCCGCCGCGGCGATCCTCATCATGGCCGTCCAGCGCCTGTTCGAGCCGCAGCCGCTGGAGCGCGTCGGCATCGGCCTGCTGATCACGGTCATCGCCTCGCTGATCAACGGCGCCGTCGCGCTCGTCCTGCTCCGCGCGGGGAGGCGGCACAACTCCATCACGCTGCGCGCCGACGGGCACCACCTCATGACCGACGTCATCACCTCCGGCGGCGTCCTCGTCGGCGTCGGCCTCGTGGTGTGGACGGGGTGGCTGTGGCTCGACCCGGTGATCGCCATCCTCGTCGGCCTGAACATCATCGTGACCGGGTGGCGGTTGATCGCGGAGTCGTCGCGCGGCCTGATGGACGAGTCGCTGCCGAAGGAGACCAACCAACGCCTCCGCGAGATCCTCGCCGAGCACACCTCCGACGGCGTGGAGTTCCATGCCATGCGCACGCGCGTCTCCGGCGCGCGCGCGTTCATGGAGATGCACATGCTGGTGCCGGGGGAGTGGACGGTGAAGCGCGGCCACGACGCGCTTGAGGACCTCTCGGACCTGATCCGGGCGGAGTTCCCCGAGATCCACGTCACCGGCCACCTCGAGCCTGTCGGCGATCCGCGGAGTTATGAGGACGAGCACCTGGACTGAGAGCGCGTCACACCATCAGCGCGAGGAGGACGCCGCCGGCGACGACCGAGGCGACCTGGCCCGCGGCGTTGGCGCCCATCGCGTGCATCAGCAGGAAGTTGTCGAAGTTCTCGCGCTGCGCCTCGCGCTGGACGACCCGGGCGGCCATCGGGAAGGCGGAGATGCCCGCGGCGCCGATCAACGGGTTGAACCGGCCGCGGGAGAACACGTTCATCAGCTTGCCGAACGCCACGCCCATGACGGTGTCCAGGCAGAACGCGATCAGGCCGAGGACCAGGATCAGCAGCGTCGCGGTGTTGAGAAACTTCGGGCCGACCATCGTCGAGCCGATCGCCAGGCCCAGGAACAGCGTCACCACGTTGGCCAGCTCGTTCGACGACGCCCCCACCAGCCGCTCGACGACCTTCGACTCGCGCATCAGGTTGCCGAGCATCAGCATCCCGATCAGCGGCGTTGCGAACGGCACCAGGATGCCGACGACGATCGTCACCACGATCGGGAAGAGGATGCGCGTGCGCTGCGAGATCTCGCGGCTCGTGTACGGCATGACGATGGCGCGCTCCTTACGCGTCGTCATGAGCCGCATGATCGGCGGCATGATGATCGGCACGAGGCTCATGTAGGAGTACGCGGCCACCGTGATCGGCGCCAGCAGCTCCGGCGCCAGCTGGTTGGCCACGTAGATCGAGGTTGGGCCGTCGATGGCGCCGATGATGCCGATCGACGCGGCCTGCTCGCGGGTGAACCCGAAACCGAGCGCCAGCAGCAGCGTCAGGAAGATGCCGAACTGGCCCGCGGCGCCCAGCAGCACCATCTTCGGGTTCTCCAGCAGCGGCCCGAAGTCGGTCATGGCGCCGATGCCCACGAAGATCAGCAGCGGGAACAGCTCGTTGCCCACCCCCATCTCGTAGAGCAGCGTCAGCATCCCGTCCTCGCCGACCATGGGCGACAGGGGCAGGTTCGCGAGGATCGCGCCCGCGCCGATGGGCAGCAGGAGCAGCGGCTCGTACTCCTTCTTGATCGCCAACCAGATCAGCAGCAGCCCGACGGCGATCATCACCGCCCCCTGCCACGTCAGGCCCGCGAGGCCCTGCAGCAGGGACGAGAGCGAGTCCATGCTCACGGGGCGTCCTCGAACCGGATCAGCGTCTCGCCGTAGCGCACCTGGTCACCCGCGCCGACGTAGATCTCCGCGACCACGCCGTCGCGGGGGGCCCGCAGCTGGTTGACCATCTTCATCGCCTCCAGCGTCGCCACGACGTCGCCCCGCGACACCTCGGCCCCCACCGTCGTGTCAACCGACAACACGACGCCCGGCATGGGCGCGGTCAGCTTGTTCCTGACCGGGCCCGACGGCGCAGCCCCCGCCGGCGGCGACGACGGTGGCGCCGCGGGCGGAGGCGAGCTCTCGGCCCGCGGGGTGAGCGCGGGCGTGATGGGGGAGTGCGCGAGGTCGCGGTGGTCGTCGAGGACGACGTCGACCAGCCGCCCGTCGAGCTGCACCCGGAACAGGTTGGCGCCGACGGCCTCGACGTCGACCACCAGCGGGTGGTCGTTGACCGTGACGGTGTAGCGGCGCATGGCTATCTCCTGGGCCTCGGCGTGTGGCGGCGCGATCGGCCGACGGCGACCCACCGGCTCGCGAACAGCTGGCTTCCCGGCGCGAACGCTCGTGTCTCCGGGGCGGCCTGGCGCCGTCGGTGATCCGCGTGCATCACGACGGCGACGGTGATGGCGGCGATCTGGTCCTCGGTCAGGCCGTCGGCGAGGATCCGCACGCCGGGCGCCGACGGGGCGGGCGCGTCCTCGGCGGCCCCCGCGGCGGGGACGGGCGCGGGCAGCGACTCCCGCGGGTCCAACCGCCCGATCAGGATGAGCACCACCATCAGCGCGAGCAGCAGCGCGAACACCGTGCCCATGCCCACCAGCATCATCCACAGTCCCCAGCTCAGGTCGGCCATGACACGCACCTATACCGGGAACAGGCCGTGCTTCTTGGGCACGTCCTGGCTGACCTTCGTGCGCAGCACCTCCAGCGCCCGGATGAGCCGGGTGCGGGTCTCGCGGGGCTCGATCACCTCGTCGATCTGGCCGACGTCGGCGGCCTGATAGGGGGTGAAGAACTTCTCCTTGTACTCGGCGATGAACCGCGCCTCCTCCGCGGCGGGGTCGTCGGCCGCGGCGATCGCGCGGTGGTGCAGCAGGCGCGCGGCGCCCTCCGCGCCCATCACCGCGATCTGCGCCGACGGCCAGGCGTAGGCCACGTCGTTGTTCATCTGCCGCGAGCTGAGGGCCACGTATGAGCCGCCCATCGCCTTGCGCGTCACGATCGAGATCTTCGGGACGGTGGCCTGGCAGTAGGCGTAGATGATCTTGGCGCCGTGGCGGATCACGCCGCGATGTTCCTGCTCCACGCCGGGCAGGTAGCCGGGGCAGTCGACGAACGTGACCAGCGGGATGTTGAACTGGTCGCAGAGCGTGATGTGGCGCGCGATCTTGTCGGAGGCGTCGATGTCGAGGCAGCCCGACAGCGCCAGCGGCTGGTTGGCGACGAAGCCGACGCTCGCGCCGTCGAGCCGCGCGAACCCGACGAGCGCGTTGGGCGCGAAGTCGCGGTGCAGCTCGAAGAGCGACGCGCGGTCGAAGACGAGGTCGAGGACGTGGCGCATGTCGTAGGCCATCCGGTCGTCCTCGGGGACGATCGTGTTCAGGGACTCGTCCATCCGGTCCGCCGGGTCGTAGGGCTCCAGCTGCGGCGGGTCCTCCGCGTTGTTCTGCGGCAGGTAGCCGAGCAGGGCCTTGGTCAGTGAGAGGGCGTGCTGCTCGTCGTCGGCGATCAGCTGCGCGACGCCGGAGGTGACGTTGTGGATGTAGGCGCCGCCCAGCTCCTCCGAGGTGACGTCCTCGCCCGTGACCGTCTTGATGATGCCGGGCCCGGTCAGGAACATGTGCGAGGTCTGGTCGACCATGATGGTGATGTCGGTGAGCGCGGGGGAGTAGACGGCGCCGCCGGCGCACGGTCCCATGATCAGCGAGATCTGCGGGATGACGCCCGACGCCCGTACGTTGCGCATGAACACCTCGCCGTAGGCGGCAAGCGAGCGGATGCCCTCCTGGACGCGCGCGCCGCCGGAGTCGTTCAGGCCGATCAGCGGGATGCCCGCCTCGATGGCCAGGTCCTGGATGCGGGAGATCTTGTTCGACTGCACCTCGGAGAACGAGCCGCCCAGCACCGTGAAGTCCTGCGCGAAGATCGCGACGCGGCGGCCCTGGATCTTGCCGAAGCCCGTGATCACGCCGTCGCCCGGGTGGCGCCGGTCGGCCATGCCGAAGTCGGTGCTCTGGTGGGTGGCGAGCGCGCCCAGCTCCTGGAACGAGCCCTCGTCGAGGAGGATCGCCAGGCGCTCGCGCGCGGTGAGCTTGCCCTTCGCGTGCTGCGCGGCGATTCGTTCGGCCCCGCCGCCCTCGAGGGCGCGTTGCCGCTTCTCCCGGAGGGTTGCCAGCTGGTCCTTCATCCCTGCCTGCCTGACCTCGATGTCTCGCTCTCCTCCAGGCTATCGGGTGGCTCAGTCGAGCCGACGGGCGGGTCCCCCTGGGCGCGTGACGAGGGTCGACGCCGTGTCGGCGACGGCGGGGAACTCCGCGAGGTAGCGCCCCAACCAGCGCTCGCCGAAGGCGTCGGCGTCGGCGGCGTCGACGAGCGCCCAGACCGATCCCCCGAACCCGGCGCCGAAGCCCGCCGCCGCGTGGGCGCCCAGCTCGCGGGCCAGGGCCTGGAGCCGGTTGGTCTCGGGGATCTGGTTGCCGAGGGCCTCGTCGGCGTTCCGGTGGGAGAGGTCGGCGGCGCGGCCGAAGGCATCGAGGTCGCCAGCGGCGAGGGCCTCGATGGCGCGCGGGATGGCGACCTCGGACTCGGTGACGAACGCGGTCAACCGCGCGGCGAGCGCGGGGTCGTGGGCGGCGACGGCGCGCAGCCCCTCGAGCGCGTCCTCGTCGCTGTCGAGCGCGTCGGCGAGCACCGCGTGTGCGCCGCCCGTGGCGGAGTTCCATGCCTCGACGAGGGCGCGCGCGGTGAGCGACGCGCGGTTGTACGACTCCAACGCGGCGCCCGTCTTCTCGGCGAGGACGCCGCTGACGGCGACGACGAACGCGAGGTCGGCGGGGAACGGCACCTCGCGGCGGCGCACGATGGGGCAGAACGTGAACTCCGTCAGCGTGTCGGCCGCGCAGCACAGCATCGCCGTGTGGTCCTCGGAGCCGCCGAACGTGCCCACGCCCCGCAGCCCGGGAAGGTCCTTGAACGTGAGCCCGTTCTCGATGGTGGCGAGGTAGCCGGCGAGGTCGAGGTCGTCGACGATGTTCGCCTTCCACGCCGGGTGCTCCCGAAGGTCGTTGTCGTCGACGACGGCCAGCGCGGTGGCGACGACGAGGGCCGACGACGAGCTCATGCCCGACGCCAGCGGCAGGTTCGAGTCGAACGTGATCCGCGCGGGGGAGAGCTCGCCGAAGTTCAGCGCCAGCCGGTCCAACGCCGCCTGGACGTAGTTCCCCCAGTGCCCGGCGGGCAGGCCGGGATCCACCTCCGGCGTGAGGAAGAGCTCGCCGGGAACGGCGGTGGTGGAGACGACGAACCGGGCGCGGGGCGTTTCGACGCCGACCAGCGTCGCGGTGATCCCGCGGTCGACGGCGGCGAGCAGCGAGCGGCCGCCCATGTAGTCCGTGTGCTTTCCCAGCACCTCGAGGCGGCCGGGGACGAACCACTTCACAGGACGACCTCGCGGTCGCCGAGGGCCGCGGCGACCGAGGCGATGTCGCCGCGGGCGCTCATGTCGAGCACGCCGTTGTCCGACACGACGACGGCGTACGGGTCGCCGGCCGCGATGGCCGCGCGGACGGCGTCGGTGATCTCGTACTCGCCGCGGGCAGACCTCGGGATGGCGCGCGCGGCGTCGAAGATCGCGGGGCCGCACAGCCAGCAGTTCATCGAGACGACGGCGCCGGGGCCGAGGCGCAGGGCAGTCTCGGCGTCGGGCTTCTCGACCAGCTCGGCGAGGTTGCCGTCGGCGTCCGCGGTGGCCAGCGCGAACGCCGCGATCTTCTCCGGGGCGATGTTCGACCTGGTCAACAACCCCTCGCGGGTGAAGCCGACCAGCGCGGAGCCGGGGACGTCGGCGAGCAGCCGGAGCGCGGCGGCGGGGTAGTAGTTGTCGGAGTTGATCACGAGCACGCGGTCGTCGCCGGCGAAGTCCTCGGCGGCGAGCACGGCGTTGGCGGTGCCGAGCGGCTCCTCCTGCACGGCGTAGGCGACGTTCACGCGCGTCTTCGGCAGGGCGTCGTAGTAGTCGCGGATCATGTCGTGCTCGGGCCCGATCACGAGGCAGACATCCGCGAACCCGGCGTCGGCGAGCGCGGAGATGACGTGGTCGAGGAAGGGCCGGCCGACGGAGATCATCGCCTTGACGCCCGAGTCGGCAGCCTTGGCCTGCTCCGCGCTGAGCGCGACGCCGTCGGCCTCCTTCCGCATGCGCGAGCCGAGCCCGCGCGCGAGAATCACTGCCTTCGTGGGTGCGCCATAGGTCATGCGGCCAGCCTATTGAACGAGGTCGGCGGGCGGGAATCCGCGCGGCCACACGATCATCGGTTTTGCACCAACGCCGCCGAGGCCGTGCCCCGTCAGCGGAGGCCGCGGAGGAAGTCCTCGTCGTCGTCCGGCGCGCGGTCCGTGTGGTGGGGGCGGGCCTGCCCGCTCACGGGGCGGCCGAAGAAGAGCCACAGCACCGGCCCGACGACGGGGACGCAGATCACGAGGAAGGCCCACAGCCAGCGCGGCATGGCGCGCACGATGCGCCCCCGTGACTGGGCCACTTCGACGACGCAGTACACGGTGAGCATGACCACGATGACGATCAGCAGCACGCGCAGCATGCGGCCAGTCTACCGCTCGTTCCGCCTGTCCCAACCCCGCGGATAGGCTGGCGGCGTGCAGCACATCCTCGACGGCGTCCGCGGACTGCTCGACCGCGGCGAGGGCCTCTGGCTCGCCGACGGCGAGGGCGCGGCCCCCGCGGGGACGGCCGTCGTGGGCACCTCCGGATCGACGGGCGAGCCGAAACGGGTGGTGCTCCGCAGGGACGCGCTGGTCGCCGCCGCCCGGGCCGCGGAGGAGCGCCTCGGGTTCGCCGCCACGTGGCACCTCGCGCTCGACCCGCGCTACGTCGCGGGACTGATGGTGCTCGTCCGCGGGCTGCTCGGCGACGGCGTGGCCGAGGCCGGGCCGGACCTGGCAACGCTGCGGCCCCGCGAGGGACGCAACGCCGTCTCGCTCGTGGCGACACAGCTCTACCGCGCGCTGACCTCCCCGGGGACGACCCGCGCGCTGGCCGCGTTCGACGCCGTGCTGGTCGGCGGCGCGGCGCTCGCGCCCGGGCTGCGCGCCCGCGCCGAGGCTGTGGGCATCCGGGTGATCGAGACCTACGGCATGAGCGAGACCTGCGGCGGCGTCGTCTGGGACGG
>DAONOU010000050.1:0-13067 GCA_035409265.1 Arachnia sp.
CCAGTTGGCCTCTGCGACCACCCCCCATGGGCTCAGCGTGAAGCGGGCTTCCTCATCCACGCCGCCGCTCAGCCGGATGCAACTCCAGGAGCTGCCGCTGGTTAGCGAGGTCGAGCAGAGCTTCGATCGGCTGCCCTTGTCGTCGTATCCGAGTCCGTAGAGCCTGCCGGAGGAGACGACCCAGGTGTTGTCGTAGGACGGGAGGTCTGTAAGTGCCAGTGTCTTGTTGTTGCAGGTGTCGTACACCACGGATGCCTCAACCATGCCGTCGCCCCAGTCGTCGTCCTCGACTGGAGCACCCGGGTTCTTGCCGGAGAGTACGACGTGGCAGGCCGAAGCGCTGTGGATGCCGTACACCTTCTGCAGCCCGGAGATTCTGGTCTTGGCCTTCTTGTCGAAGGAGTAGAAGGTCGGTGCCTCGTCGTTAGTGGCGTAGATCGCACCGCTCGGAAGCACCTCGATCTGGCTCATGTTCGAGGGCAGGCTGAGTGTCGTCGCCGACGACCCGTTGACCCGAGCGCGGGCGGCCCTGGGCTTGTCCCAGCCGTCGGCCGAGACGAAGTAATCCTTGCCATCGGAGCCCTGCATCACCTTGGCGAGGTCGAAACCACCCTCGCCGCGGGTCCACGAGGGCAGCGTCGGCTGGGACCACTTCTTGCCGTCCGCGCTCGTCCACCAGCCGTCGGCGTCGTAGGTGAAGAGCGCGACGCCGCCGTCCGACAGCTTGTACATGTTCCCAACGGTCACGCTTCGCTGCGTCGGAAGCGCGATGTCGACCTTGGCCTTGGGGGCGGCCTCGGCGGGAGCCTGGGCGAGTCCGGTGAGGGCGAGGCTGAGCGCGGCGGCACCCGCGAGGAGTTTCCTCGCGGCGGGCTTGAAGCGCCCGATGTCGAGCGCGCGGAGGTCGGTGGGAGCGGGAGTTGTCATGGTTTCCCCTGGTCGTTGCTGTTCAGCGGCGAGGCGGCGACGCCTGCCATGAAAAGCGTATCGACGGGGTGACGGCCAAGGCCGCCATCCCCGTCGATCTGGCTGTCGTCATTTTTGAGGACACAGCCCGGTTTGGTTGCCGCTACTTCGTGACCTTCGCGGTGGCCTTGGAGGTCTTGGTCACGGTCTGGTAGCCGGACTTCTTTGCTGTGACCTTGACGGTGATCTTCTTGCCCTTCTGCTTCGAGGTGACCTTGAAGGTGGACTTCGTCGCGCCCTTGATCTTGGCTCCGCCCGCGTACCACTGGTAGGCGAGCTTCGAGGAGGGCTTCCAGGCGCCCGGCTTGGCAGTGAGGGTCTTTCCGACGACGGCGCTGCCGCTGATCTTCGGGGTAGGCGTGGCTGTCAGCTTCTTCGGGGCCGCCTTCACCGTTACCGTGACCGACTTGTAGGCGTCGCTGCGCCAGTACGCCGAGCAGGTCGCCCTCACCGTCAGCGTGCCGACGCTCGTCGGCGTGATCGTAACCGACCACTTGCCCTTCTTCGGCGTGACCTCCTTCGCGATCTTCCCGGCCGTCACGTAGACGGTGTAGCCGCCGTAGTCCTCGGCGTCGCAGCCCGTCCCGGACACGGTGACCGCCTTGCCGACCTGGACGGACGCGGGCGTCGCTGTCATCGACATGGTCGCCGCCTGCGCGCCGGGCGCGGCCGAGAATCCGAGGCCCAGTGCGATCAGCGCCGAGACCATGATCTTTCCGAGTTTCATCCTTCTTCCTCCTGTGTGGTTGATGCCGCCTGAGGGCGGTCGTCTTGTGTTCTACCCACCCTGCAGGCCGGTAGGCCTGCCGTCTGGATGGTGGTTCTTGTCTCCTCGGTCGCGACGACGGCCGTCTCGCCGAGGCGCTCCGTGGGAAGCACGACGGGGCTGCCGACGGCGGCGGCGAGCCGGGGGAAGTCGGCGAGTCGCCATCCATCGTCGACGGCGACGAAGGGCGCGGCGCGCCAGGCCGCGATCGGCGCGCCGAGCCAGCCGCCGCCGGAGAGCTGGTTCTTGATGCTCTGCATGAGTTCGGGTGTCTGGGTCGCCCGCCAGTGGGCGCCGTCGTCCGGCGTCGCGGCGACCCACTTGCCGTCGATCCGCCGCTCGGGCTCCCGGGAGCGGGCGAGTGCCAGCGCGGTCAGGCCGTCGACGTGCACCTCCCCGGCCGGGAGGTCGAGGTGGGCGTTGGCATCCCGCACCGGGGTGTCGAGGGTCACCGTGATGCCGCCGATGCCGTCCACCGCGGCGACCAGCGCGTCCGCCGCGACGACCATGACGTGGTCCACGCCGATGCCGAGTGTCCTGCACAACGCACGGGCCGACGAGCCGGGCCCGTGCAGGAGCGTGAGGGCGAGCCGTTGCGGGTTGCCGGCGTCGTCGTCGACGAGCAGGTCGCGGGGGACGGAAACGGTGCTGCTCGCGTGGTCCTCGGCGACGTGGACGACGAGCACAACGTCGGCCCGCGCTCCCTCAGCCTGGATGCCCGTACCCAGCTTCTCACGCGCCTCGGGCGATGCGCCGTCCCGGGAGTCGCTGCCCAACACGAGGTAGGTCGTCCCCGGACCCGTCGACGTCGGCGCGGCGGGGAACCGTCCCATCCGCGCCGTGGCGCCGGCACCCAGCGCGGCCACGGCGATAAGGCCGATTCCGAGCACCAGCATCAGAACGACGAGCACGCTCCGCCACCAGGCTGACCGGCGGCCTGTGCGCGGTGGAGTTGGTGGGGGCACTTTGGAAGCTTATCGAGGGAGCAACGGCCGAAAACCGTCCCGTCTTCGATCTGGCTGTCCTCTTTTTTGAGGACAGAGAACCGCCGCTACGTGACCTTGCCGGTGGCCTTCGAGGTCTTCGTCACGGTCTTGTAGCCGGTCTTCTTGGCGGTGACCTTGACGGTGATCTTCTTGTTCTTCTGCTTGGAGGTGAGCGTGAGGGTGGACGTGGTTGCCTTCTTGATCTTGGTGCCGCCCGCGTACCACTGGTAGGAGAGCTTGGGCTTGGGGGACCAGGTGCCGGGCTTGGCGGTGAGCTTCTTGCCCACCTTCGCTGTCCCGGTGATCTTCGGTGTCGGGGCCTTCTTGAAGGCGCCAACGGTGATCTTGACGGTGCCGCAGCCCGCTTCGTCGTCAACCGTGTACCAGCGCTGGAGGGGCTTGCACACCCGGGCACCCGAAGCGAGGATCTGCCCGGTGTAGGCCTTCGGGAGAGGCTTGACCGGCAAGCAGCTCTTGCCGTCGGCGACGGCACCTCGGCGAACTTGATGGCGACGCCGGTGTCGTCAAGAGGGAAGACCTCGCCCTTGCGGTTCGCGCATGCCGTGCCGTAGTCGGTGGTGTGTTGCACCAACGGCGGTTCCAGGAGCCTTGGGAACTGGCGGGCCGCGCGCCCGTTCTGACGGCCCGCGGGTGGGGCCCGTGTCCCACCCGCGGGCCGGGGCGTCTGGAGTTGAGCTTCTTGTCGGCATAAAGACGTGTCTACACAGCGATCTGAGAGAATAGAGCCATGAAGACCTACCTACCTGTTGCGCCTGGCACTCATCGCAGCTTCTCGCACACGAGGCCGGTCTACGTCGTCGACTCGCTCACTCAACTGGGCGGGCCTAGCTCGGGCATCGTCCACTTGCCGATCACTCTGGACTGGACGCCAGCCTCAAGCTACGACCTATCGAGTGCTTCCCGACTGCGCAGCATGTACGCCACGGTGCTCCGAGAAGCCGGCAGCGAGGCGGACCTTATTGAGTGGCTGGATTGTCGACTACTTCTTCAGCACTGGAGCGAACTGAACCTACCCGCCTTCACCCGGTCCAGCTGGGAGAGCAAGCATCCCGAACTTCGGGGACGAGCTTCATGGCGCTGACGGGATTCCACCTGCGTGTCGCTCAACTTCTAGGCCAAGCCGTCGGGAATGAAGGCTTTGCCCTGGGCGGTGGGTATGGACTTCAAGCGCACAAGCTCTCCGATCGAGCATCCAACGATCTTGACGCCTACGTCGACAAGTTTGTTCCCGAAGTCTTCGAGCGCGCTGAGCGAGCCTTCGTGACCAGGCTCACCGACGAGGGACTCCAAGCTCGCGTCGTCAAGGACGAGGATGTCTTCCGAGCAATCCTCGTCACAGATCCACGCACCGACGAGACGATCGTCGTCGACCTCGGTTACGACTACCGCGAGAACCCGCCAGTGATGGTCGAGGGCATCGGTCCAGTGCTCGACATCGAAGACATCGTTACCGGCAAGGTAAGGGCCTTCGTCGAACGCGGTGCGGAACGCGACTATAGCGATCTCGACCGCATCCTGGCTGACGGTCGTTGGTCGCCGCAGGACATTCTCGCCAAGGCCAAGAGCGTCTTCCCCGACACGACAGCTCTGACCCTGGCCGAAAAGCTCGACCGAGCCGATCGACTCGACCTGGAAAACTACTCGGCGATCGGCATCGGTCCACGCAGCCTTACGGCCATGCAGAGGCGACTCAGCGCGGCTGGCGACAGGCTTACGAGTCGGCCCCGCCAGCAGCGATAACCCGAGCCCGCGGCTACTTCTTGACCTTGGCGGTGGCCTTCGAGGTCTTGTAGCCGGTCTTCTTGGCGGTGACCTTGACGGTGATCTTCTTGTTCTTCTGCTTGGAGGTGAGCGTGAGGGTGGACGTGGTTGCCTTCTTGATCTTGGTGCCGCCCGCGTACCACTGGTAGCAGAGCGGTGCGGGAACCAACGAACAGGCCCCCACCTTCGCCGAAGAACCTACCGTGCGTCGGGGCTGGCGGCCGGGCGTCTTGGGACTCGCGTGTCCTCACTTTTGAGGACACGATCGCGCTATCCGTCGACCTTCGGCTGCTCGCCGGTGGTGCCCAGGCGGCGCTCGGCGGCGCGCTCGCGCTCGGCCATGTCCGCGGCTCCGGGGCCGGCGAGTTGGCGGTTGCGCTCCTCAGCCTCGGGGGAGCCTGAGTACAGCCGCGCCTCGGGGCTGCGCGACCCCAGGGTGGTCTCCACCGGAGACTCCGCATCGTCGGCCTTCGGGTGACGACGCTGGTCGATCCACGACTGCAGCCACCTCGGCAGCGCCTTGTCCTCTCCCGTGTCCTCGAGGGCGACGGTGGGCTCCATGTAGCGCGTCTCCTCGGCCTGCTGCTTGCGTTCGTACTCCTCGACCACCTGCTCGACGAAGTGCTCCCGCTCCTCGACGGGCGGGGCCGTGGTGGTGTCCGGCTCGACCCGGGTGCGCGGCAGCGCGTAGACCGCGTTCCGCTGCACCCAGGCGATGAGTTCCTCGCGGACGAAGCAGCGCAGGTCCCACAGGTCGCCGGACGTGGCCGCCGACACGACGGCGCGGATCCGCACCGTGCCGCCGACGGCGTCGGTCACCTGCAGCGACGCGTCGCGGCCGTCCCACAGGTCGCTGGAACTGACCAGGCGGATCAGCTCGACGCGCATGGCCTCGACGGGGATGAGCCAGTCGAAGTCGAACTGCACGTCGCCGAGCAGTCGCGGCTCGCGGCGCGTCCAGTTCTCGAACGGCTGCGTCGTGAAGTGGCTGCTCGGCACGATCCAGCGCCGGTCGTCCCAGGTGCGCACGACGACGTAGGTGAGCGTGATCTCCTCGACGGAGCCGCCGTGCTCGTTGAAGACGATGAGGTCCCCGACGCGCAGCGAATCCGAGAACGCCACCTGCATGCCGGCGAACACGTTGGCGAGCGACGACTGCGCGGCCATGCCGGCGATGATCGAGAGCACACCCGCGGAGGCGAAGAGGGAGGCGCCGACGGCGCGGAAGCTCTGGAAGGTGAGCAGGATGCCCGCGAGCGCGCACACCCACACCACGACGATGAGCACCCGCGTGATGATCTGCATCTGGGTGCGGACGCGCCGGTAGTGCGCGGTCTCCTCGTCGTTGGGGTCGCTGCGGTGGATGACGGCGTCCTCGACCGAGCGCACCACGGCGGTGAGCAGGTACGCGCCGGCGACGATCAGCAGGATCATGAAGACGTGGCCGAACAGCTGCCGCCAGGGTGGCTCGGAGCTGCCGACGGCGGGGGAGGTCGCCACGAGAACCGTCAGCCCGGCGCCGAGCAACAGGGAGAAGACGCGTTGCGGGGCACGCATCCGCCTGGTCAGCCCTCGCATCCGGGGGTGGCGGCGGGCGAGCGCCCAACCGGCCACCGAGATGACGATCGACGCGACGGCGCCGAACAGCAGGCCGAGCCCCGCCCAGCCGGCGATGGCCAGCACGTCCAGCGCGACCTCCTCGCCGTCCATCGCTACCCCCGATCCGTCCGGAGCGTCAGCGCGGACAGCGGCCCGGTCGCCGTGAACGCGCCCCGCCACGC
Source organism: Arachnia sp. (assembly GCA_035409265.1). Classification (GTDB taxonomy): domain Bacteria; phylum Actinomycetota; class Actinomycetes; order Propionibacteriales; family Propionibacteriaceae; genus Arachnia. The sequence continues at coordinate 6,282 of DAONOU010000050.1, forward strand.
GCCGTCGGTGAAGAGGAGCGAGTCGTCGCCATCGGCGGTGATCTCGAAGCCGACCTCAGGGAGCGCGGCCCGGAGGTAGGCGGCGGTATCGGCGCCCGTCGGGCCGGTGAAGATCGCGGTGATGTTGTTGACGGCGTTCGTGCCCTGGTCGAGGATCGCCGAGGAGGGCACGGAGAAGCCGGCCGGGGCGTTCGTGAAGCCCAGGTCGGTCAGGAACACCCCGCCCTCAGGCGCGGCGGCCGGCGCGGTCCGCGCGGGCGGCGACGGCGGCGCGACGACGGGCGCGCCCGCGCACCCCGTCAGAACGAGGACGACGGCCAGGGCCAGGAGGATGCGGCGCACGACGCAACTGTACTTCGCGGGTAGGACGTTTCGACACGGTCCGGGCGCTTCGCGCCGGGGACCGGCTCAACGAGCGTTTATCCAGAGAGACTCCCAGCGGACGCCGGCGTCGATCACCATCTGGCGCACCAGCGGGAGCGACAGGCCGACGACGTTGAACGGGTCGCCCTCGATGGCCGTCACGTAGGCGCCGCCGATCCCGTCGATCGTGAAACCGCCAGCGACGCGCTGTGGCTCGCCGGTGGCGACGTAGGCGTCGACCTCCGCGTCGTCGAGGTCCGCGAACCGGACCGTCGTCGTGCCGAGGCGCGTCTGGGCGAGCTCCTCCCCGTCCCGGAGGACGACGACGCGGTGGCCCGTGTGCAGGAGCCCCTCGCGGCCGCGCATGTGGCGCCAGCGCTCGACGGCGGCCTCGCGTGTCCCCGGCTTGCCGTGCGCCCTGCCCTCGAACTCGAGCACGGAGTCGCAGGCGATGACGATCGCGTCGCCCTCGATCTGGGGGACGACGACGGCGGCCTTCGCCTCCGCGAGCCGACAGGCCAACCGGGAAGGCACGGCGTCGCGCACCTGGTGCTCGTCGAAGCCCGAGACCAGCACCTCGGGGGAGAGCCCGGCGGCGCGCAGCACCAAGCGGCGGGCGGGGGACTTCGAAGCCAGGATCAGGCGCATGCGGCCAGCCTAACGACCCGGTCCGTCACAGCCGGTGGTACGTCCGCCACGCCTCGCGGCCGCTGACGAGGGTGGGCCGCAGCGTCCGGTAGTACGACTTCCAGCCCCCCGCGAGCGGGCGGTCGTCGGCCTGCCGGAGCTGCTCCTCCTGCGAGGCGGCGGCGAGCACCGTGGCGATCGCCGCGACCTCCTCCTCGCTGAGCCGCGCCTTCCCGAACGAGATGGGATCTGTCATAGCGGGATGTTCCCGTGCTTCTTGGGGGGCAGGGCCTCACGCTTGGTGCGCAGCAGCCGCAGCGCCCTGATCACCTGCGCGCGCGTCTCGTGCGGGTAGATGACCTGGTCGATGTAGCCGCGGTCGGCGGCGACGTACGGGTTGGTGAGCTCGTCGTCGTACTCCTGGATGAGGCGGGCGCGCTCGGCATCCGGGTCGTCGGAGGCGGCGAGTTGCTTGCGGTACAGGATGTTGACGGCGCCCTGCGCGCCCATGACCGCGATCTGCGCCGTCGGCCATGCCAGGTTGATGTCGGCGCCCAGGTGCTTCGAGCCCATGACGACATATGCGCCGCCGTAGGCCTTGCGGGTGGTCACCGTCAACAGCGGCACCGTCGCCTCGGAGTAGGCGTAGATCAGCTTCGCGCCGCGGCGGATGATGCCGTTGTGCTCCTGGTCGACGCCCGGCAGGAAGCCGGGGACGTCGACGAAGGTCAGGACGGGGATGTTGAACGCGTCGCAGGTGCGCACGAACCGGGCGGCCTTCTCGGCCGAGTCGATGTCGAGGCAGCCCGCGAACACCGTCGGCTGGTTGGCGACGATGCCGATCGAGCGGCCCTCGATGCGGCCGAAGCCGACGATGATCGAGCCGGCGAACAGGGGCATGACCTCGAGGAACTCCTCGTCGTCGAGGACGTTGCGGATGACGTCGCGCATGTCGTAGGGCTGGTTCGCCGCGTCGGGGATGAGGGCGTCGAGCTCGCGGTCGTGATCCGTGATCGTGAGGTCCACCTCCTCCTCGTCGTAGACGGGCGGGTCCTCGAGGTTGTTTTGCGGCAGGTAGCTCAGCAGCTCGCGCACGTACTCGATGGCGTCGTTCTCGTCGGCGGCGAGGTAGTGGGCGTTGCCGGACTTCGCGTTGTGGGTGCGGCCGCCGCCCAACTCCTCCATCGAGACGTCCTCGCCGGTGACCGTCTTGATCACCTCGGGGCCGGTGATGAACATCTGCGAGGTCTTGTCGACCATGACGACGAAGTCGGTGAGCGCCGGGCCGTAGACGTGGCCGCCGGCCGCCGCGCCCATGATGAGCGAGATCTGCGGGATCACGCCCGAGGCGAGCGTGTTGCGCTTGAAGATCTCGCCGTAGAGGGCGAGCGAGACGACGCCCTCCTGGATGCGGGCGCCGCCGCCCTCGTTGATGCCGATGATCGGGACGCCGGTCTTCAGCGCGAAGTCCTGGATCTTGACGATCTTCTCGCCGTAGACCTGGCCCAACGCGCCGCCGAAGATGGTGACGTCCTGGCTGAATACGCACACCGGTCGTCCGTGAATGGATCCGGTGCCGGTGATGACGCCGTCGCCGAAGGGGCGGCGGGCGTCCATGCCGAACGAGGTGGAGCGGTGTCGCGAGAACTGGTCGAACTCGGCGAAACTGCCCTCGTCGAGGAGGGCCATGATCCGCTCCCTTGCGGTCATCTTGCCCTTGGCGTGCTGCTTCTCTACGGCCTCCGCGGAACCGGCGTGCACTGCTTCATCGATGCGCACTCCGAGATTCGCGATCCGACCGGCGGTGGTGTGGATGTCGATCTCCATGATGGCCAGCGTAGCCCGCCGGAGGCTCCCGCACGTCGCTCCCGGAACTTTCGCCGATCGGCGGACGGATAGGATCCGTTTCCGTGACCAGCGCCCTGCCCGACGCCGACCGGATCGTCTCGCTCTTGAGGGGGTCGACGCCGTGGCGTGACGTGCGCGTCGTCTCCACGACCGGCTCCACTAACGCCGACCTGGGCGCCCGCGCCCGCTCCGGCGAGAGGGAGGGGGCCGTGCTGGTGTCGATGGAGCAGACGGCGGGCCGCGGCCGGTTGGATCGCAGCTGGGCGAGCCCGCCCGGATCGTCCATCGCGATGTCGCTGCTGCTTCGCCCCCGGCCCGCGTTCCCGCAGTGGGGCTGGCTGTCCATCCTCGCGGGCCTCGCGGTCTCGTCGGCGCTCGCCGAGGTGGCGCCGAACCCGAAGGACGTCACGCTCAAGTGGCCCAACGACGTGCTGATCGGCGGGAAGAAGGTGTGCGGCATCCTCTCGGAGCGGATCGAGAGCGCCGACGGGGCGCTCGCCGTCGTGGGCATGGGCGTCAACGTGTCGTTGACGCGGGAGGAGCTGCCGGTCCCCACCGCGACGTCGCTGGCCCTGGAGGGGTTCCCGCTCGACCAGAGCGCGATCGTCGCCGGGGTGCTGAACCACTTCGCCCGCTGGTACGAGGCATGGACGGTGAGGGGCAACCTGCGCGCCGAGTACGTGGCCCGCTGCGCCTCGATCGGCGCCGACCTCGCCGTGCACCTCGACGGCGAGCCGCCCGTGCTGGGCGTCGGCCGTGGCGTAGACCGGTACGGACGCCTCGAGGTGGCCACGCCGGGTGGCCTTCGCGTCTTCGCCGTCGGCGACGTCGTCCACGCGCGCCTCCATTCCTGAGCCGACGTCGGACGCCTGTCGGTGCGCCGTGACAGACTGGGGTGCATGGCGATCAGCAAGGATCAGTTGGGCAGCGACGAGAGCGTCATCCTTGAGATGCGCACGCACGGCAAGGCGCTCATCGTGCCGGTGATCAGCCTGTTCGCGCTGGCCTCGGTGATCGGCGCCGGCATCGCGCTGTTCCCGCCGGAGTGGCAGCCGTGGGCCAACTACGCTGCCGCGGGCGTGGCGTTGATCGTCTTCATCTGGCTGGTGCTGCTGCCGTTCCTGCGCTGGCTGACCTCGACCTACACCATCACGGACCGGCGCATCATCACCCGCAAGGGCATCATCAACAAGGTCGGCCACGACCTGCCGCTGCGCCGGATCAACAACGTGAACTACGAGCGCTCGCTGACCGACAGGATGCTCGGCTGCGGCACGCTGATCCTCGAGACCGCCGCGGGGCAGCCGCTGACGCTGCCCGACGTCCCGAAGGTCGAGCGGGTTCACGTCGCCATCACCGAACTGCTGTTCTCCGACGACCGCGACAACGACCGCCGCGAGCTGGGCGAGTAACGCCGCCTGCCTCACCCATTAGGCTGCGTTCCGTGACGAGGCGCTACCGAGTGGGCATTGCGGGGGGCGGGCAGCTCGCCCGCATGATGCATCAGGCGGCGATCCCGCTGGGGATCGACGTGCGGCTGCTGGCCGAGGGGCCGGACGTGTCCGCGGCCCAGGTCATCCCGGACACCATCGTCGGCGACTACCGCGAGCTCGATGTCCTGCGTCGCTTCGCCGACGGCTGCGACGCCATCACGTTCGACCACGAGCACGTGCCCACCAAGTACCTGGAGGAGCTCGGCGAGTTCGCCGCCGTTCGGCCAGGCCCCCTGGCGCTGGTCTACGCGCAGGACAAGGCCGACATGCGCGAGTATCTGGGCGACTTCGGCGTCCCCTGCCCCGCGTTCGCGGTGTGCGACGACGCGGCCCAGGCCATCGCCTTCGGCGAGGCGCAGGGCTGGCCGATCATCCTGAAGACCTCGCGCGGCGGCTACGACGGCAAGGGCGTGTGGAAGGTCGACGGGCCGGACGAGATCCTGGAGGTCTTCGCCAACAAGCCGACGGTGTCGGCGGGCGAGCGGGTGCGCATCGTGGCGGAGGAGTACATCGACTTCGCGCGCGAGCTGTCCGCGCTCGTGGTGCGCGCGCCGTCGGGCCAGGTCGTCGCCTACCCGATCAGCCAGACGACGCAGGAGGACGGCATCTGCGTCGAGACCGTCACACCCGCGCCGGGGCTGGACGAGGGGCGGGCCGCCGAGCTCCAGGTGATGGCGATCAACATCGCCGCCGAGCTGGGCGTCGTCGGCGTGCTGGCCGTCGAGCTGATGGAGGCCCGCGACGGCCGGATCGTCGTCAACGAGCTGGCCATGCGTCCGCACAACACGGGCCACTGGACCATCGACGGCGCCGTCACCAGCCAGTTCGAGAACCACATCCGCGCCGTGCTCGACCTGCCGCTCGGCTCGCCGGAGCTGCGCGACGACGTCGTGGCGATGCGCAACGTGCTCGGCGGCGCCGAGCCGGACCTCACCGGCGCGCTCCAGCACGTGTTCGCCCGCGACCGCGCCGCGCGCGTCCACCTCTACGGCAAGACCGTCGTGCCCGGCAGGAAGGTCGGCCACGTCACCTGCGTTGGCACGGACGTGGACGACGTCCTGCGTCGCGCCCGGCACGCCGCCGGTTACCTGATGGGAGACCCCGATGCCTGACAACAACACCCTGGAGGGTTCCGCCCGGCCGCTCGTCTCGATCGTCATGGGGTCGGACTCCGACTGGCCGACGATGAAGGCCGCCGCCGACGCGCTGGCCGAGTTCGGCGTGGCCTTCGAGGCCGACGTCGTGTCCGCGCACCGCATGCCCGAGGACATGGTCCGGTTCGGCCGGGAGGCCCACGAGCGCGGCGTCAAGGCGATCATCGCCGGCGCGGGCGGCGCCGCCCACCTGCCGGGCATGCTGGCGGCGCTCACCCCGCTGCCGGTGATCGGCGTGCCCGTCGCGCTGAAGTACCTCGACGGCATGGACTCGCTGCTGTCGATCGTCCAGATGCCCGCCGGCGTGCCGGTGGCGACCGTCGCGATCGGCAACGCCCGCAACGCCGGCCTGCTCGCGGTCCGCATGCTGTCGATCGCGGACGCCTCGCTCGTCGAGGCGATGACCGGCTTCCAGGAGCGCCTGAACGCCGAGGCCGCGGCCAAGAACGACAACCTGACCCGCTGAGGGACGCGACGTGATCCCTCGGGTGATCCACGAGCACCAGCGGGTCGGCTGGTTCGAGCTCTTCTACGACCTCGTCATCGTGGCGACCGTGGGCTACGCCGCCCACTCCTTCGCCCATCACCCGACCTGGGCATTCGGCTTCTGGATCTGCGCCTGGGTCCTCGTCATGTTCGTGCTGTGGTCGCTGACGACGATCAACCACAACTTGTTCCCCGGCGACTACACCTGGCGCCGGCTGCTCGGCCTGGGTCAGATGATGGCCCTGGTCGTCGGGGCGCTGGGGATGGTCGCGGACGAGGGACTGTCGTCGGCCGCGGGGTTCGGCGGGATGGGTGTCGCGTTCGCCTGCGGGGCGGCGCTGTACGTCGTGCCGCTCGTCCGTCGGATGGGCGACAGCCCCACGACGTGGCTCGTCGCCGTGTGCGCCGTCGCCGGCTCGATCGTCCTCCTCGGCGGCACGGCGCTGCACGACCCGGTCGGCTGGGGCCCGACCGACCGGGCGCCCTACCTCCTCGCGGTCGGCGTCGGCATCATCGGAGCCGGCCTGTTCGTGGCGGTCGGTCGGCTGCCGGCCCTCGGCGACGACGAGCACCTGACCGAGCGGCTGGGCCAGCTGGTCATCATCGTCCTCGGCGAGACCTTCGTGAGCCTGATGTCCGCGCTCGGCGGCAAGCCGGAGATCCCGAACCCGCTGTTCATGGTCCTGACGTTCGTCGTCGTGTTCGCGGTCTGGAGCATGTACTTCTCCAGCGTCGTGCCGGCCGGACTGCCGTTCCAGCCGTGGCGGCTTCGCGCCTGGTACGCCATGCACTGGCCCCTGATGTTCGGGGCCGTC